>CALVVO010000018.1 GCA_944363885.1 uncultured Bacilli bacterium
GAAATATTTATATGCAAAGATACTAGAAGATAATCCAAATGTAGAAACAAGAACAGACTTTAGTACAATATTTACAAAAAGTAATAATGGAAACACGATATATAAAGCAAGTGGACAAGATGGTAAAGACACATATTATTTTGCAGGAGAGGTAACGAACAATTATGTAGAGTTTGGAGGATACTACTGGAGGATAGTAAGAATAAACGAAGATAATAGTGTAAGACTCATATATGCAGGAACTAGTGCAACAGATACAGCAGCATTTATAAATACAGGGCAAGCATATAACTCAAGTTATAATAATAGCGCATATGTAGGGTATATGTACACATTAAACGAACAACATGGGTTTAGTATAGATAGCGATATAAAAAGTGTGGTAGATACATGGTATCAAACGAATTTACTTTCAAATTATGACGGATATATAAGTAAGACAGCGATATATTGTAATGATAGAACAGTAGGAAGTGGAAGTTGGAGTGCAACTGGAAATTCGTTTTATTCTTTGGTATTTACAAGATTATATACTAATAAAACGCCAACATATATATGTAGTAATGAAGCGGACAGATTTACAACAAGTACAAGTACGGGAAATGGGAAACTAACATATCCAATAGGATTAATAACAGCAGATGAAGTAGCATATGCCGGAGGAATACATGGAACAAATAATTCAAGTTATTATATAGCCCAAAATGCGAAAACTGGAGCAACATATTGGTGGACGATGAGCCCTAGCGGATGGACAGGTAGCTATACGCACTTATTTGGAACTGGAGCAAGTACCGATATTGGTTATATTAATTATCTTGGAAGTAATAATAAATACGGGGTGCGTCCAGTAATATCACTTAAAGCATGTATTCAATATAGTAACGGAAACGGAACTGCGAGTGATCCATATACTGTTGAGTTAGCAGATGAGTGCGTTGATGTAGAAAATGAAATATTAGAAGAAAATACAGTAAGAGTAAGTGCGACAACAAATGATACTAGTATGGCTTCAGTAAATGCACCTAGTTCAGTAATAATAAATAGTGGGGAATCTTATACATTTACATTTACGGTAAAAGGTGGATACAAATACGAAAGTGTAACTGGATGTAATGGAACTTATGATACAAGTACAAATCAATTGACAGTAAGTAATGTAACGAGCAGTACCACATGCAAAGTGAACTTTAAAGAATATATTCCATATTTGTATAAAACGATTTTAAAAAATAATCCAAATGTAGAAACAAGAACGGATTTTAGTAAAGTTTTTACAACAAGTAATAATGGAAACACGATATATAAAGCAAGTGGACAAGATGATAAAGACACATATTATTTTGCAGGGAACGTAACGAACAATTATGTAAGTTTTGGAGGATACTACTGGAGAATAGTAAGAATAAATGAAGACAATAGTGTAAGACTCATATATGCAGGAACAAGTGCAACAGATACAGCAGCATTTATAAGTACAAATCAAGCATATAACTCAAGTTATGATAACAGCGCCTATGTAGGATATATGTACACCGCAAGCCAACAATATGGGACAAATACAAATAGTAGTATAAAAACAGTATTAGATGAGTGGTACATTAATAATTTAAGTGGATTTGACGGGTACATAAGTAAAACGGCAATATATTGTAATGATAGAACAGTAGGAAGTGGAACATGGAGTGCAACAGGGAGCACATTCTACTATGCAGCGCGTTCGAGGTTGGATAGCGGAAAATCTCCTACATACATATGTGGTAATGAGAATGATAGATTTACAGCAAGTACAAGTACGGGAAATGGGAAACTAACATATCCAATAGGGTTAATAACAGCAGATGAAGTAGCATATGCAGGTGGGGTATGGGATACAGCGAATTCAAGTTATTATATAGCCCAGAATGCGACAACAGGAGCAGCTCGGTGGTGGACGATGAGCCCGTCTTTTTGGAACGGCCTCAACAGCGCGAGCGTGTTCATCGTAGGGGACTCAACTGCTACGGGCAACTTGTACAACTGGTACGTCTTCTACACTCTCGGGGTGCGCTCAGTAGTTTCTCTGAAATCTTGCGTGCTATACTCTGGGGGGAACGGAACTGCGAGTGATCCATATACTGTTGAGTTATCTGATACTTGTTCGCAATCTGATAACTGATTCGGCCTCAGAAACCCTTTCGAGGCCAGCCTATGAGTTTTTCTGGAATGTAGTATTGAAAATTGTAAAATAAAAAGTCATAAATATTTTAAAGTTATGACTTTTTTATTGATAAATTATATTAGTTTTCATTAAGTAAAAAAATTAGCACTTGCATATTGACATTGCTAATGCATAATATTATAATATATTTAGCACTTGGGAATAATAAGTGCTAAAGGGGAGAGAATATGATTGGAGAGAGACAAAAGAGTATCTTGAAATCTATTGTTGAAGAATACATTAAAACTGCTAGGCCTGTTGGTTCTAAAAGTTTATGTAAGAAGTTTAAGTGTTCTAGTGCTACTATTAGAAATGATATGCTTAATTTGGAAGAACTAGGATACTTGGAAAAACAACATATCTCTTCTGGACGTATACCTTCTGAAAAAGGTTACAGATACTATGTAGACTATTTGATGGAACCAAAGAAAATAAGTGGTGAAGATATGTTAAAACTTCAAACTATATTTTCTAATAATGAACTTAATTTAAATTCTGCCATTGAAAAGAGTCTTGAAATTATTAGTGATATTACAAATTACACGTCTGTTGTACTTGGTAAAGCTTCAAGTGATAATAATTTACAAAAGGTTGAACTTATACCAATTACTGAAGAAACTGTTGTTGCAATAGTTATTACTGATAAAGGTATTGTTGAAAATAAACAAGTTAATTTGACTGAACGCGTTGATATGGGTGAAATTACTAAAACAAGTGAGATACTTAATAAAATGCTTGTTGGAACTCCTATTGATGAAGTAAGTAGTAAACTTGAATTTGAGATTAAACCTATTATTGGTAACTATGTTAAAAACTATGAAGTTTTATATAATGCGTTTTATGAAGCATTCAGTAATTTTGCAACTAAAGAATCTGTTAAATGGCGTGGTAAAGCTAATATATTAAAACAACCGGAATTTTCTAATGTCGACGATGTTAAAAACATTGTAAGTAAATTTGAAAGCAAAGAAGTGGTGAATAAAATTGAAGGTACAGACGATGAGGTTAAGATATATATTGGCAAAGAAAGTGAACTTGATGATAATGTAACTGTAATTAAAACTAAAATTAGACTTAATGGTGAAGATATGTCTATTGCTGTTATTGGACCTAAAAGAATGGAATACGGTAAAGTCGTAACAATGCTAGAGTATATTAAAGACAACTTAGAGAAGAAAGGATAGGTTATGGAAAAGACTAAAACTAAGAAATGTAAGTGTGAAGATAATTCTAAAAAAGAATGTGAATGTAAAGAATGTCATTGTGATGAAAAAGATTTAAAATTAAAAGAAACTGAAGATAAGTTACTTCGTTTACAAGCTGAATTTATGAATTATCAAAATAGACGTGAAAAAGAACTTGAAACTTTATTTAAGTATGAAGGTGAAGGTGTTATTAAAGAAATATTGAAAGTCGTTGATAATTTTGAACGTGCGATTAGTATGGATGATGATGACCTTAGTGATGAAGTTAGTAAGTTCTTAAGTGGGTTTAAGATGATTTATACTTCTTTAATTAATATGCTTTCTGAGTTGGAAGTCACTGAAATAGACGTAGATGGTAAGGAGTTTGATCCAACTATTGCTGAAGCGGTGCTTGTTGAAGAAGATAAAACTAAACCTGCGGGTGTAGTACTAGAAGTATTACAAAAAGGATATAAATATAAAGATAAAGTAATTAGACCAGCGATGGTTAAAGTTAATAAATAAGAAAGGATTGATAAATTATGAGTAAAATTATAGGAATAGATTTAGGTACAACTAACAGTTGTGTAGCTGTACTAGAAGGGGGTAAAGCTAACGTTATTACAAATGCTGAAGGAGAAAGAACAACTCCAAGTGTTGTTTCATATAAAAATGGTGAAATAAAAGTTGGAACTGTTGCTAAAAATGAAGCAATAACTTCTTCAGATGTTGTAAGAAGTAATAAAAGATATATTGGTACTGATCATAAGTTTAAAGTAAATGGTAAAGAAGTATCATCAGTTGAAGTAAGTGCGCAGATACTTATGAAACTTAAGAAAGATGCAGAAGCATATTTGAACGATAAAGTTACAAAAGCAGTTATTACTGTTCCAGCATATTTTAATGATGCTCAAAGACAGGCAACTAAAGATGCTGGTAAAGTAGCTGGACTTGAAGTTGAAAGAATTATAAACGAACCAACTGCTGCTGCTATTGCTTATGGTATTGATAAACAAGATAAGAATCAAAAAATTCTTGTATATGATTTAGGTGGAGGAACATTTGATGTTAGTGTTCTTGAAATTGGTGACGGTGTTTATGAAGTTTTAGCAACTGCTGGTAATAATAAACTAGGTGGAGACGATTTTGATGAGAGAATTATAGATTACCTAGTTAGTGAGTTTAAGAAAGAAAATGGTATTGATTTATCTCAAGATAAAATGGCATTACAAAGACTTAAAGACGCAGCTGAAAAAGCTAAAAAGGATTTGTCTAGTGCAGTTACAACTAATATAAGTTTACCATTTATAACTCAAGGTAGTGCTGGACCTTTACATTTAGAAAAGAGTTTAACACGCGCTAAATTTGAAGAATTGATTAGTGATTTAGTTGAATCAACTAAAAAACAAGTACAAGACGCTTTAAAAGAAGCTAAATTGAGTTCTAGTGAACTTGATAAAGTATTACTTGTTGGTGGATCAACACGTATTCCATGTGTTCAAGAATTAGTTAAAAAGGAAACTGGTAAAGAACCAAGTAAAGAAGTTAACCCAGATGAAGTTGTTGCTATGGGTGCTGCTATTCAGGGTGGAGTTCTTACTGGTGAAGTAGATGATTTAGTGCTTCTTGACGTTACACCACTTAGCTTAGGTATTGAAACTCTTGGAAACGTTATGACTGTTTTAATTCCAAGAAATACTACAATTCCAACTACTAAGAGTCAAGTGTTTAGTACTGCTGCTGATAATCAACCTGCTGTTGATATTCATGTATTACAAGGTGAAAGACCAATGGCTGCTGATAATAAAACACTTGGAAGATTCCAACTTACTAATATACCACCAGCACCAAGAGGTGTACCTCAAATTGAAGTATCATTTGATATAGATGCAAATGGAATAGTAAATGTTAAAGCTAAAGACTTAGGTACTAATAAAGAACAGGCTATTACTATTACGTCTTCTTCTAATTTAAGTGATGATGAAATCGATAAGATGGTTAAAGAAGCTGAAGCTAATAAAGAAGCAGATGCTAAAAAGAAAGAAGAAGCAGAAGTTAAAAATGAAACCGAACAAATGATATTTAGCACTGAAAAAGCTTTAAAAGACTTAGGCGATAAAGTTAAAGAAGATGAGAAAAAAGAAATAGAAGAGTTAATTGAAAGTGCTAAAAAAGCATTAGAAGGTAATAATATTGATGAAATTAAAACTCAAAAAGATAAATTAACTGAAAAAGCAATGGCTTTAAGTCAAAGAGTTTATGAAGAAATGAATAAAGCTAATGCAGAAGCTTCTCAAAATACTGAAAATAATAGTGATAATACTGATAATGTTAAAGAAGCAGAATATGAAGAAAAATAAGTTCTAGATTTTCTAGAACTTTTGAATATGAAAGGACAGATTATGGAAAATAGTTGGAATTTGAACAAAATTATTAAAAATAATAAAGAATTTGATAAATTAATTAGTGAATGTGAATCATTAATTAATAAACTTATTAGTTATAAAGGGAAGATTACTAAAAATAGTAAAACTTTATATGAATTTTTAAAATTAGAAGAAACACTTAATAGAAAATATGAAAAATTGTACGTTTATTCTTATTTAAACTACTATAGTGATATGACTAATGATAAGTTTAAAAATTTGACTTTAAAAGTTAATAATTTAGGAGAGAAGATTTCTGATAATTTGTCCTTTATTTTACCTGAAATGATGGAATGTGACTATAAGACTATTAAAAATTATATTAAAGAAAATGATTTATTAAGTGAATATGCTTTTTCTCTTGAACAAACTTATAGGTATAAATCTCATACTTTGAGTAAAGCTGAAGAAAAGATTATAGCTAATGCAACTAATGCTATGGGGCTATGTGATGAAGCATATTCTGCTCTTAATAATGCTGATGTTAAATTTGAACCAATTAAAGATGAAAAAGGTAAAGTAGTAGAACTTAATCAGTCTAACTATTCAGTATATATTAAAAGCAAGTCTTCTAAAGTTAGAAAGAGTGCTTTTATGAGTATGCATAAATTTTATAAAGAACATATTAATACAATATCTAATTTATATCTAGGTGATATAAAAGAACATTATTTTGTATCAAATGTTAAGAATTTTAATAGTCCTTTAGAAAAAAGTTTATTTTCAGATAAAATAAAACCTGAACTATATGATTTATTAATAAAAGTAGTTAATGAAAATTTGCCTTTATTACATAGATATATAGCTTTAAAGAAAAAGATGCTTAAATCTAAAGATTTTCATATATATGATGTGTACATTGAACCTTTAAAAGTTAAAAATAAAAAAGTTAGTTATGATAAGTGCTTAGAAATGATTTATGATGCTTTGGCACCTCTTGGAAAAACATATATTACTGACTTAAAAAAAGGTATAGCAAGTGGTTGGGTAGATGTTTATCCTAAAAAAGGTAAAAGAAGTGGTGCTTATTCATGGGGTAGTTATGATACATTGCCTTATTTAAGCATTAATTATGAAAATGATTATAGTAGTGTAGATACTTTAATTCATGAACTAGGACATTCTATGCATTCATATTATTCAAATAAGTGTAATAATTATAGTGATGCAAGTTATCCAATATTTCTTGCAGAAATTGCATCAACTGTTAATGAAATGCTTTTAACTAAATATATGCTTAATAATACAAAAGATAAAAACGAAAAAAAGAAATATGTTTTTGAGTTACTAGAAAGTATAAGAACTACAATATTTAGACAAACTATGTTTGCTGAATTTGAACGCGATATTTATGATAAATATAATAATGGTGTTAGTACAACTAGTGAGGAGTTAAATAGTACTTATTATAATTTAAATAAAAAATATTTTGGTGAAAACATTATAATTGATGAAGAAATAAAATATGAATGGGCAAGAATTCCGCATTTTTATACACCTTTTTATGTATATAAATACGCGACTGGTTTAATTGTTTCACTAATTATAAGTGATAAACTTATTAAAGAAGAAAGTTTTAAAGAAAAGTATATTAAATTTTTAAGTAGTGGTGGAAGTGATTATCCGCTTAATATTCTTAAAAAATTAGGAATTGATATTACTAAGAAAGAAACTTTAGAAAACGCATTTAAAATATTTGAAGAGTACTTAAATATTTTAGAAAAGGAGTAATAAATGAAGAAAGACTATTATGAGGTTTTAGGTGTTTCTAAGAATGCAACTGATGATGAGATTAAAAGTGCATTTAGAAAACTTGCTAAAAAATATCATCCAGATGTAAGTAAAGAAGCAAATGCAGCTGAAAAATTTAAAGAAGCACAAGAAGCTTATGCAGTTTTAAGTGATAAAGAAAAAAGACGTCAATACGATCAATTTGGTCATTCAGCATTTAATAATAATGCTGGTGGTGCTGGAGGATTCTCTGGCGGGTTTGATTTTAGTGATTTTAATTTTGATGATATATTGAACGAAGTGTTCGGTGGTGGTTTTTCATCATTTGGCTTTGGCGGCTTTGGTAATAAAAAGAGTAAAACAAGGGCAAGAAGAGGTGATGATTTAGTATATAGAATGAATATCACTTTTGAAGAAGCTGCATTTGGTACAAATAAAGATATAACAATAGATGTAACTGAAAACTGTAAAAACTGTGATGGAGTAGGTGGCCATGGTGTTAAAACTTGTCCTGTATGTAATGGTGCAGGTGTAGTTGTTGAACAAACTAGAACAATTTTAGGAGTGATTAATTCTAAAACTACTTGTTCTAATTGTTCTGGAACTGGTAAAGTTTACGAAACAATTTGTGATGAGTGCCGTGGTAAAGGAAAAGTTAGAAAGAGAAAAACTATTTCTGTTAAAGTTCCTGCAGGTATAGATACTGGAGAACAAATAAGATTATCTGGTAAAGGTGAAGCTGGGTATAATGGTGGAGAGAATGGGGACTTATATATTGAATTTAATGTAGAAACTCATCCATTATATAAAAGAGAAGATAATAATATAATTATAGAAATGCCTGTAACAATAACTGATTTAATTTTAGGATGTAAAAAGGAAGTTAAAACTCTATACGGTCTAATTGATGTAAAGATACCTTCTGGTAGTCAAGCAGGAGACATTTTAAAAATAAAAGGAAAAGGAATAGAAAGTGTTCATACTGGACGTATGGGAGACTTATTTATAGTTTTAAATTTAGTTTTGCCTAGTAAATTAACTAGAGAACAAAGAGAATTACTTGAAAGGTTAGATGAAACTGATTTGGAAAATAGTGATGAATTTAAAAGATTTAATAGATTAAATAAGTAAAAATGTAAAAAAGTGTAAAAATAAGCAAAAATAAAAAAGAGTTTTGCTTTTTTTATGAGTATATATAATAGTGTAGGAGGTAAAATGACTCTTATAGATAGTGAAACGATAAATAAAATCAGAAAATCTAATGACATAGTTGACGTTATAAGTAGTTATATTGATTTAGTTCCTAAAGGTAAAAATTATTTTGGAGTTTGTCCTTTTCATGATGATCATAGTCCTAGTATGTCAGTTAGTAGGGAAAAACAGATTTATAGATGTTTTACTTGTGGAGCGAGTGGTAATGTTCTTACTTTTGTAATGAATTATGAAAACATTGGATTTGTAGATGCTTTAAAAAAGCTTGGAGATAAAGTTGGAATACATTTAGATATTAAAAGTAACCAAAAAAGTTCTAAATATAGCGAATTTTATGATATATATAAACTTAGTACGAATTTTTATAAGAATAATTTAAATTCTCCACTTGGTGAAAAAGCTAGAGAGTATCTGAAAAGTAGAAAGATTACTGAAGACATGATTAAAACTTTTGATATTGGGCTTAGTTTAAATGATTCTTTAAGTAAAATGTTGGTAAAGAAATATGATTCAAAAAAACTTATTGATATTGGCTTGTCCCATGAATTTAATGGAAAAATTGTTGACTTGTTTTTAAATAGAATTATGTTTCCTATTAAAGACTTGTATGGTAATGTAGTTGCTTATAGTGGCAGAAAATTTGATGATAGCGACGCTCCTAAGTATATTAATACTAAGGAAACTATTATTTTTAAAAAAGGAAATATTCTATATAATTATTTTAGTGCTTTAGAAGAAATCAGAAGAAAAAAAGAAATAATTATTTGCGAAGGATTTATGGAAGTAATTCGTCTTTGCTCAATAGGCATTAAAAATGTTGTTGCTTTAATGGGGACAAGCTTTACTAACGATCAGTTAGAAGTCATTAAAAAACTAAATGTAAATGTTATACTTAATTTAGATAATGATGAACCAGGTAAACTTGCTGCATTTCAAATAGGTGAAATATTGTCTAAAAATGGCATTAACTCGTCTGTTATAGTTTTTGAAAGATATAAAGACACAGATGAACTTATAATGAATGATGGAGCAGAAGCATTTCTTAAAGCTTATAATAACAGGGCAAATTTTATTGATTATAAACTTCATTATTTAAAAAGCAATAAAAACTTGACTGATTCGGTTGAACTTGCTAAATATATAAACGAAGCAATACTTTCTATTAATGAACTTGATGATGATATTTTAAAAGAGATAAAAGCTAAAGAACTATCAAGTGAGTTTGATATTAGTTTAGAAACTATTAAATCTAAACTAACAAATAAAACTTTAAAACCAAAAGAAAGTGTTAAAACTAAAAAAGCTATTTCAAATGATAAATACAGGAAAAGTGAAATAAGGATAATATATTTAATGCTCAATAATAAAGAAGTTATTAAAAAATATGAAAAAAATCTTGGATTTTTACCAAATGAAGATATGAAAAAACTTGCAAATGAAATAGTTTATTTTAAACAGATTAATAATGGATGGGATTATGCTGATTTTATAACATACGTTATGAATAAGCCCTGGCTTAAAGAAAGCCTTGATATTGTTTTAAATACTGAACAAAGCGAAGAATATTCAAAAGAGGAACTTGAAGACTATTTTACTACTATTAAAAAATTTGAAGTGGAAAAACAAATAAAAAGATTAACTCAGATGATGAAAGAAACTCTAGATATTGAAGAAAAAATAAAAATAGCAAAGAGGATAGAAAATATAAAAAAGGATGTGTTAGAATGGTAAATAATATTAAAACTTTTGAAGAAAGAGTACAAGAATTAGTAAAAGAAGGCAAAAAAAATGGTTTTTTAACCTTTGAACAAATTGCTAAAAAAACTATTGATTTAGACTTAGATAGCAATTCACTTGATGATTTATATAATATTCTCACTGAAAATCAAATTGAGATTAGAGGTGAAGATGATGAAGGAGTCACAATAAGCTTAGAAGAAGAAAACATTGAAATAATTGATATTCCTAATGAATCTAAAGATATGAGTGTTAATGATAATGTTAGGATGTATCTTAAAGAAATTGGTAAAATTAGTTTGCTTAATTTAGAAGAAGAACAAAAGTTAAGTAAAAGAGTAGCTGAAGGTGATGAAGAAGCTAAAAGATTACTAGCTGAATCAAATTTAAGACTTGTTGTAAGTATTGCTAAAAGATATGTCGGGCGTGGGCTATTATTTCTTGATTTGATTCAAGAAGGTAATATAGGTTTAATGAAGGCAGTTGAAAAATTTGACTACGACAAAGGTTATAAGTTTAGTACGTATGCGACTTGGTGGATAAGACAAGCTATTACGCGCGCTTTAGCAGATCAAGCTAGGACTATAAGAGTTCCCGTTCACATGGTTGAAACTATTAACAAAATGGCGAGAATTGAAAGACAGATGACTCTAGAACTTAATAGGGAGCCAAGTGACGAAGAACTAGCCAAAAAAATGGGCCTAAGTGTAGACAAAATTACTGAAATAAGAAAAATAAGTCAAGACCCCGTGTCACTTGAAACGCCAATTGGAGAAGAGGATGACTCACATTTAGGTGATTTCTTAGCAGATGAAAGAACTATGAGCCCTGAAGAGTATGCAACATATGAAATTTTAAAAGATGAATTAAGAGATGTACTTAAAACTCTTACAAAAAGAGAAGAAGAAGTGCTAGAACTTAGATTCGGGCTTCTTGATGGTTCGTGTCATACATTGGAAGAGGTAGGCAAAAAATTTGGCGTTACTCGTGAAAGAATTAGGCAAATTGAAGCAAAAGCTCTTAGAAAACTTAGACATCCATCACGTGCGAAAAGATTAAAGGATTTTTTAATTGATTAGGTTGGAAGCAATAAATAATAGAATCACTTTAAATGATACCGTTTTAGATATCGGATGTGATACTGCATTATTAGGAAGTATGCTTGCTAAAAGAGGCATTCATAGTTTTGCATCAGATATTAAAGAAAATATAGTTAAAAATGCCTATGAAAAAGCATGTAATGAAAAAGTTAATAAATATATTACATTTATAGTTAGTGATGGATTAGATAATGTAAAAGTAAATGAAATTGATACATTAGTTTTTGCCGGTATGGGTACGTATACTATCCTCAAAATATTAAAACGAACTAAAAAAAAGTTTAAAAAAATCATTACTATTTCTAATAATAATCACAATATTTTAAGAATTAATATGAATAGTTTAGGTTACTCTATCAAAGAAGAGGAAATAATAAAAGAAAATGGAAAATATTATAACTTAATTGAATTTAAACCTGGTAATTCTAAATATACAAAAGAAGAAATATTAATTGGTAAAAATCATCAAAATATTGGATTATTAATTGAAAAAAACAATTATTTGTTAATGAAATATAAAAACTTATATGATAAAAGTGACAGTATTAAAGAATTAGTTGATGTAATAAAAAATTACAAATATAACTAATTTTTTTTATTGAAAAAAAGTTAAAGTGTCTAAATCAAAAGTACCTCTAGATTCACCATTATTTTTAGTTACATAATTAGTTTCAGGCCTTTTAAATTGTTCATTAATTCTGTTTTGTTCAATAATTTCTTCTTTTTTAACTGTATTTAAAGTATTAAAAAAACCTTTTACATTAGAATATATTGGCTTTACTTGTTTATATACTGGAATAGCTTGATTAAGTAAAGATACTCCTTTACTTACACTACCTATAATTTTTGATAAGTTTAAACTTGAAAACATAACACTCACCTATAATATTTTATGTATTTAATAAAATTAGTTTAATATCATAAAAAAATCTTTTTTAATTTTAAATGCTATGTTATAATTAAATAGTATAAGAATAGAGGGAGTATAAATGAAAAAAAAGAACACTAAAGTATTTAAAAATATTTTTAACTTCATCTATAATATAATAAAAACGATTTTTATAAATCTATTTAAAGTATTAAAATTTATAATATTAGAAATCGCTTTACTTTTAAAGTATTTTAGTGTGGGTATATTTAGATTTTTTGATTTTACCATAACCAAGCTCATTACTTTATTTAGTTATATTGGATATGGATTAATCATAGTTGGAAAATACACTGGTAAAGTTTTATATATTTTAGGTAAATATTTATATAAATATTTTTTAAAATTTATTTGTATTGAATTATATTTATTAATAAAAGCAATTAGCAAAGGGTCAACTTTAACAATTAAATTTTGTTTTTATGAATTTCCAATTTATATAGTTGGAAAATTTGCAGATTTTATTGAATATTTAGGCAATAAATTCAAAACTACAATTGAAAGAATAACTACATATTTCAAAGAAATACCTGGCAGAATTAAGAATTATTTTATTAAAAAATGGAACAATTTAGCAATTGTAAAGCATTACAGAAACAAAAGAGACAGAGAATTAGAAGTTTTATTTATTGATAAATTTGGTAAAGATGCAGAAAGAAGTGAAAAGAAACAAACTTATCAATATTTAGCCAGAAACTCAAGCGGGAAACTAATAAAAGGATATTTTAGTGCTTTTTCTAAATTAGACACACATTCTTACTTACTAGATGAAGGTTATGAAGTTTACGAAATTAAGACAAATTGGTGGATAAATTTTGTCCATGGAGAAAGTAAATATTTTCAAAAAAACATGCGCAACAAGGATCTGATTTTTTGGCTTACACAATTATCAACTTATATTAAAAGTGGAATACCTTTGACAGACGCTGTAAAAATACTTGCACAACAAGATAAAAAAAAGAGATATAAAAAAGTTTATGATTCTCTTACATATGAACTTACTATGGGTGAAAGTTTTAGCGAAGCATTAAAAAAACAAGGAAGCGTTTTCCCAGGATTATTGATCAATATGATCAAAGCAGCAGAACTTACAGGAGAACTTGAAAATACTCTAGATGAAATGAGTGAGTATTATAACGAAAAACAACAAACAAAAGACGCATTAATATCAGCTATGACATATCCAATGACAGTACTAATATTTGCTATTATAGCTGTTAGTTTTATATTAATTGTAATTATACCAAAATTTGTAGAAATATATGAATCAATAGATGTAGAAATTAGTGGTTTAACATTAATCGTTATAACTGCATCAGATTGGTTAAAAGAAAAATATATATATTTAATTCTTTTTGTGATAGGATTTTCAATAATATATAAACTACTATATACTAATGTAAAAGCTTTTAAAACAGCAATGCAATATATATTTATGCATCTACCAATAATAGGTAAAATGATTATATATAATGAAATGGCTTTATTTGCAAAAACATTTGCAGTTTTAAATAAAAATAACGTGCTTTTAACAGATAGTATTGATTTACTAAGTAAAATCACAAACAACGAAATATATAAAATGTTAATGTATGATACAATTTCAAATTTACTACGCGGGGATAAAATGAGTTTATCATTTAAAGATAACTGGGCTGTTCCAGAAATAGCATATTATATGATAACAACTGGTGAAAGTACTGGCCAAATATCAGAAATGTTAAACAAGGTTAGTAGTTTTTATAAAGTACAAGTAGATAATATTTCAACAAAATTAAAAACATTCCTTGAGCCATTTTTAATAGTAGCATTAGCAGTTATGATTGGTTTCATTCTAATAGCTGTTATAATTCCAATATTCCAGATGTACAATCAGTTATTATAGGGGGATTTATGAAAATTTTGATAGCGATTTTAATAGGAGTTTTAGGAGCAATTTTAGGAAGTTTTTATGCATGTATGGGTTATAGAATCCCAAATAAAATTCCATTAACTAAACCAAACAGTTATTGTGAAAAATGTAAAAAGGAAATTAAATGGTATATGAATATACCTGTTTTTTCTTATTTGTTTTTACGTGGCAAATGTGCTTATTGTAAGAGTAAAATTGACAGTTTATCTTTTATTGTTGAAGTTTTAACTAGTTTTTCATTTATTATTTTTTATTTGAAATATGGATTTTCTATTACTTTTTTTATTTCATTAGTTCTTATTAGTGTTTTAGGTGTTACTATGGTAAGTGATTTTAGATATTATTATGTGAGTGATAGAGTTGTTATTTTAGGTTTGATTAGTTTAATCGTCTTAGTTTATTTTGAAAAGGATTTTATATTTTATAAAATAATAAGTGGAATTATTATGTTTTTACTAATGATTATAATTAAAGTAGTAGGAGATAAAGCATTTAAAAGAGAAAGTTTGGGCGGCGGAGACGTTAAATTGCTTGGACTTATTGGTCTTGCTTTGGGGTTCTATCCAACACTTATATCTTTAATTATATCATGTTCTATGACGTTAATTTATTATTTCTTAAGTAAGCAAGATGAAAAAGAAATTCCTTTTGGACCTTTTTTGTTAATTGGGGCATTATTTGTTTTGTATTTTATTCCTAATTTTAATTTGCTTTAGTTTGATAATGAGCATGGAAAATATTATAGTTTGAATAATTGTCGTTTTCAATTTAAAAATATGTGTAAAGTTTGTTGTGATACATACTATTGTTTGATATAATATATTAGGAAGTGAATAGAAATGTATGATTTTATTGAAGGAACAATAGCTGTTTTGGAATCTAATTATGTGGTAATTTGTAATAATGGTATTGGATACAAGGTTTTTACACCTAATCCTTATGTTTTTAAGGAAAATGAAGTGGAAAAAATATATTTGTATAATTATATAAGGGAAGATGAGAATAGCCTCTATGGTTTTAAAACTTTGGAAGAAAGAGAACTGTTCTTGAAACTGATAGGTGTTAAAGGTCTAGGTCCAAAGGTTGCATTACCAATACTTGCTACTGGAACTGTAAGTGGAGTTGTTGATGCGATTGATAGGGAAAATTTGCTTTATTTGAAAAAATTTCCTAAAGTTGGTGAAAAACTTGCTAAACAGATTATTTTGGATTTAAAGGGTAAGTTAGTGAGTAAATCTGATGAGCCAGATACTAATGAAGAACTTATAAGTGTTCTTATGAGTTTAGGCTATAAAAATAATGATATAAAACGTATTATAAAAGACGTGGATAGTTCTTTATCTATTGAAGAACAAGTTAAACAAGCACTTAAATTATTGTTAAAATAGGAGGTTTTATGGATAAAATATTGGATTATGAAGAACAAGTAACTGATAACTATGATAAATCTATTCGTCCGATTAATTTTGATGAATATATTGGTCAAACTGAAGTTAAAGAAAATGTTAAAGTTTTTGTTAAAGCAGCTTTACTTAGAGATAAAACTTTGGATCATGTTTTGTTATATGGCCCACCTGGACTTGGTAAAACAACTTTGGCTCATATAATTGCTAATGAACTTGGAGTAGATATTAAAACTGCAAATGGGCCAACTATTGAAAAAACGGGCGATTTAGCAGCAATTCTTTCTTCTCTTGAACCTAGAGATGTTTTGTTTATCGATGAAATTCATAGAATGCCTAGATACATTGAAGAGGTTTTGTATAGTGCTATGGAAGATTATCAATTGGATATTATTATTGGTAATGAAGGTCAAACTCGTAATATAAAAATTGATTTGCCACCTTTTACTTTAATTGGGGCAACTACTAGAGCAGGTGATTTGTCTAGCCCTTTAAGAGATAGATTTGGTATTACTTGTAAACTTGAATATTATACTGAAGATGAGTTAAAACAAATCGTTAAAAGAAGCGCTGGTGTACTTGATGTTATTATTGAAGATTCTGCTACTGAAATAATTGCGAAGAGAAGTAGAAAAACACCTCGGATAGCTAATAGATTATTAAAAAGAGTTGCCGACTTTGCTTTAGTAGAAGGTGATGGTGTTATTACTGAAGAGGTGACTTTAAAAGCTTTAAAAAGGCTAGGAGTGGATGATACTGGGCTAGATAAGGTTGATTTGGAATATTTGAGTAGTATTATTAATAAGTTTAATGGTGGGCCTGTTGGAATAGATAGTATTGCTTCAACAATTGGTGAAGAAAGCACTAATATAGAAGATGTTATTGAACCATTTTTACTTCAAGAGGGTTATTTGAAGAGAACTGCTCGAGGAAGAATAGCTACTGAAAAAGCATATCAGGTTCTCAATATTAAACGTGAAAATACTTTGTTTTAAAAATTATATTAATATTATCAGTTATTATAATTATGTATTTTATTGTTTTTCAGTTGTATTTGCTCTACAATTAAATTCTTTTATTTTTTAATAAATTTAAATTATTTGTATTTTGTGTGTTATTTTGATTTTCCTGCATAGAATACTTAGTAGATGTACTAGAATGTTAAACATTAGTTAAAATTATACCGATTTATAATATAGATAACGAACAAAGGTGTACTTTGTTCGTAGAATTAT
>CALVVO010000019.1 GCA_944363885.1 uncultured Bacilli bacterium
AGAGATATTATACTATATATTTAAAGGTATAATTTTAACTAATGATAGGGTATAATTTTAAAAAAGGATTAACAAAATGACAAAAATGACTTGACAAATAGCATGATTTGTAGTATCATACTAAGCATATTCACAAAAGGGGGAATGGTTATGAATATTGAATTATATAACAAAATGAATGAAGTTTTATTAAGATTAAAGAAAGAAAAGAGGGCAATTCTAAGAGAATTAAAGTCATTTAGAGAAAATGAAGATTATTTAAGTCACAAAGGTAAATTAAGATTGATTAGTTTAAATAATCAACTCGAAGAAATTGAGTCAGAATTGAAGGGAGTACAAGAGGACTATCAATCTTATGAAGCCTTGTCTGAAAAAGTCAAGGAACTAAGTGAACTAGTAAAAAGCGAAATTAATCCAAAAGTTAAAAAGACTTTGGAAGAACTTTATAACGAAAAATTAAAATTATTAGAATCATCTGAAGAAATGTTTAAGAAATATTACTTTAAAGAAGCAGCAAAAGAAGCATCAGATAAAAATAATAAAAAAGAAGAAGGGGAAAATAAGGAAGCTCAAAAAGCTTCAAACAAAGAAAGTAAAAAACCTCAAAATTCTTCAAACAAAGATGGCAAAAAACCTCAAGGAACAGCAAAATCAAATGAAGTTTCTAAAAAGGTTAAAAGAGTTGGGTTATCTGCTTTGGCATTAGGAACAACAGCATTAGCTGTACTTGGAATTTCTCGTGGTTGTAGTAAAACAGATAAAAGCAATAGCTATGATTCAAATAGTATAGAGTATTTAACACCTAATCCTACAGAAATACCACAATCTACAGAAACGATAGAAATTGTTCAATCACCTAATCCTACAGAAATACCACAATCTACAGAAACACCAAAAGCTGAGAATGCAATGTTAGATGCAACTGATATTGATGAAGTATATGATCGCGCTGAAAAAATATATAGTGAGCTCTCATATCTTGATGAAATCGAACATAATTATAAAGGTAGAGAAGTGCAAACTATTGCTAATCTTATACGCGTTTTAAATGGTGAATTGCCATTGAATGAAGACAGAGAAACAATATATTCTCCAACTTCATTAGATGATAATTTAAGTGCAATGGTGGATATAATGGATAATTATCCTTCTTCTCCTCAACTTGACGAAAATTCTAAATCTTATTATTCAGATTTAGTAGCATGGGATGAGGAAGTGTATAATTTCGCAAAGAAATATGATGAAGTTTATGCTAATATTTCTGATGCTAGAAATAATGACGATTTTGAAGCATTTGAAAATAATGTTCAAACTTTAGGTAAGTTATTATATGAAGATTGGGTTATGAATGGTGCAAATACAGGTGTTAATCCATATGGTTTTGCTGCAACACAAAGATATTTGGCATTAAGTAGTTCAATTGGAAGATATAGTTCATCTGTTATAGAATATGCAAGTGAAAGAGGCGCTGTTATTTGTGTAGATGTATGTTATGATTATGAAACTGGTGAGTTAAAAGAAGTGAAAGTATCAGACATATACGAAGCAATACGTGATGGAGTTCGTAATGATGCAACATTGGATATATTTTTACCAGACGGAGAATACCTAATTGAACTTGGATTTTATAATGATTTAGCAAAAGAATTAGAGTTTAAATATGAAAATACTTTAAGTTATACATTAAAATAAGTAAGGGAGGTTATGTCTTATGTATAGTAGTGAAAAAAATCCGGGAATTAATTGGAAAGATTTGATTGTAAAATTAATATTTTTTGTAATATTTGTATTGATATTAATGTGGTTGTTTCCTAAAGTTCCAAATATGACACCTTTTTATAGTAATGTTTTTAGAGAAAATGTTTCATATATGCAAGATGCAGCTAAGAGTTATTATACCAATGAAAGATTACCAAAAAATATAGGTGACATGGCTGAAATGACTTTGCAGGATATGATTGATAAAAATTTAATTATTCCTTTTGTAGATAAAGACGGAAATCCATGTGATACTAACGCTTCATATGTACAAGTTACCAAAGAGAGTTCAGAGGAATATTCATTAAAAGTTAATTTGGTGTGTGATACCGAAAGTTCATACATAATTGAAGTATTAGGTTGTTATGATTATTGTGATGGGGGTTTGTGTGAGAAAAAGTCAGAAGATGATAGCGCAGCAACCGCTTTAGAATATCAGTTTAAAAGGTCATATGAAACAACTGAAAAAGTTGCTAGTTGCCCTTCTGGCTATACTTTAAGTGGTAGTTTGTGTAAAAAAACGAAAACGACAACTACTGATGCAACTCCCACTTATTCTGAAGATAGGGAAATAGTTGTTCCTGTAAAAATCTCAGATGGTGAAAGCGTTAAAATAAAAATAGGAACATTAAATAGAACGATTAATAATCAAGTACCTTATGAATGTTCTAGTACTACTGAGCAATGTACTACAACTTATGTAACTGAAACATATAGTTGTCCTAAGACATCTACTGAAAGAGTATGCTCAACAACTTATAGAAAAGAATCATATGATTGTAATTGCGTTGACAGAATAGTTGGAGGAAAAAGAACAACATCATGTAATACTTGTTATAGAACCGTTCCAGAACAAAGTTGTTCAAATCAAACGGTAACTGTATCTGGTACTTGTAAAAGACAAGTTCCAAAACAAGTTTGTACTCCTGTAAGTTCAACGGGAATATGTTATAGAAATGAAGCAAGTATTGAATATTATTGTCCTGATAAAGCAACTGAACAAACTGGCAGCGGAAGTTCATTAGAATGTTTTTACTATGATACTACAGAAGGAAAAGCTTATTGCGAAGATAGTTCTGCTACTCAAATAGGCGATAATTGTTATTCTATAGTGTCTGGAGAATTCTTAGGTTATAAATGTGATAATGGTGGTAGTTTAAGTGGAAAACTTTGTGTATTTACTAGCACAACAACCAAAGCACCTTCATATACAACTAAAACAGTGACAAAATATGAATATAAATGGAGCACATCTGAAACATTAGAAGGTTGGGAAAGAACTGGAAAAACAAGAAGTGTTGCTGTATAATATTAAGCAATAGTTAAGCTATTGCTTTAATTATGGAGGTAGAAATGGAAAATAATAAAAATAGGCGTTATTTATTAGTTAGATGTGCAAAAAATAATCTAGAATTTTTTAACGATGAACAATCCATGGCAAAAAAAATAAGAGATTTAAGAAAATTAAATGGTGTGAGAAATAGTCAATATTTTTATGGACAATTTAAATGTGAAAAATATGGTGTTGATTTTTTACTATCATATCAAACTTTTTTTAAACTGACTGGACCTATGTTTTTAGATGACATTGACAAAATGACAACACAATACGAAAATTCATTAGAAATTA
The DNA here is from genome assembly GCA_944363885.1 of uncultured Bacilli bacterium. Taxonomy (GTDB): domain Bacteria; phylum Bacillota_I; class Bacilli_A; order RF39; family UBA660; genus CALVVN01. The sequence continues at coordinate 3,389 of CALVVO010000019.1, forward strand.
GAAGAAAATATAACGTTTCAGATAATTCTTCTATTCGAATAGCATTGAGAAATAATGGTGACATAACACTATTGCCAATATTTTACGCTAGTGATAAGAAATATTTAGATCAAGAATATTTAAAACATGCGATTATTTCAAGATGTGTTGGTATAGATTTTATTTATGAATTATATAGAGATGAATACATTTATAGGTCAAAAAAAGCAGAAGCTGATGCAGCTTTAAATGAATTAATGGCAACTAAGGAAAAAGTAAAATGCGGCTACTTACCTAATTATATGTTAATTGCGCCGTCATATAATTTTTATAGAAGTTTTTGTAGGAAGAGAGATGGTTCGCCTGATTATAGGGCAAAAAGATATTTGGCTGAACTTATAAGAAGAAAAGAAGAATTAGAAATGAGTGAACAAGAAAGATTAGAGCCACTCATGACTGAAGAAAATTATCAATATACACTTTGGGATTATATGAAACATAAAACGACAAATTAAACTTTGTCGTTTTTGTATACTATAAAAGGTGAGTACTATGAAAGTATATTTAGATTTAATATTGCTTTTAAACTTTATTATAGATTTTTTAATTCTTTTAACTGTTTCTATTATACTTAAAAGAAATGCAAAAATTAAAAGAATATTACTTGCCTCATTTATTGGTACAATTTCTATACTAGTGTTATTTTTTGAAATGAGTTCAATTCTTTTATTTATTTTTAAATTAATACTTGCTTCTGTTTTAATACTCATCAGTTTCGATTTTGTAGATATAAAATATTTTCTCAATAATTTATTGTATTTTTATACTAATAGTATACTACTAGGTGGTTTTTTATATTACCTTAATATTGAACTTAGTTATGAGAAACTTGGGCTAGTTTTTATAGATAACAACATAAAACTTAATTTTCTCGTTGCAGTAATATTTTCGCCTATAATTTTATATATTTATAGTAGTCAATTAAAAAAATTAAAATTGCTTTATAGTAATAGAAAAAAAGTTCAAGTTTATTTAGATGATGACAAGGTAATTGAACTAAATGGCTATGTTGATTCAGGTAATACCTTAGTTGAGCCTTATGGAGGGAAATATGTTATAATCGCTTACAATAAAAAAATTGATAATTATTCAAAATTTAATAATTATATTTTAGTGCCTTATAAAACACTAAACCATGAAGGTATTATAAAGTGTATTGTTCCAAAATGTGTTTATATAGATGGTATTGGGTTAAAGTATAATGTAGTTGTTGGAATAAGTGAAAGTAAAATTAAAATGGATGGTATAGATTGTTTATTAAATATATTAATGGAGGGAAGAATATGAAAATACTTGAGTTATTAAAAAAACTGTTTAAAAAGGAGATTTACTATGTAGGAAGTACTGATATCTTACCACCACCTTTGGATAAGAATGTTGAAATGGACCTAGTTGTAAAAAGTAATAATGGAGACATAAATGCTAGAAACAAGCTTATTGAACACAATCTTAGACTTGTCGTATTTTTAGCTAAAAAATATGACAATACCAATGAGACATTAGAAGATTTGGTTAGTATTGGCTCTATTGGTTTAATAAAAGGTATTAATACTTACAAGCCTGATAAAAACATTAAACTTGCTACATACGCCTCTAGATGTATAGAAAACGAAATACTTATGTTTTTAAGGAAAAATAAAAAAAGAAATACTGAAATAAGTTTTGAAGATTCAATCAATTTTGACAGTGAAGGAAATGAATTACATTTAGAAGATGTATTCGGAACAGATCCTGAACTTATTCCAAAGGCTTATGAAGATAAAATTGATAAAATTATTTTATTAAAAGAAATTGAAAAACTTAGTGATAGAGATAAAGAAATAATTAAGATGCGCTACGGTTTAATGGGAAGTGAAGAATATACTCAAAAGGAAGTCGCTGATATACTTGGCATTAGTCAGTCATATATTTCAAGAATTGAAAAGAAAACAATAAGAAAATTACAAAGTTTAATGAAAGTATAATTAATTTATACTTTTTTGTATAAAAAATCATGAATCTTGCCAAATATATAATAGGTGATATATTTGGCAAAGAACAAAGTAGAGATTACTGGCATAAAAACTAGTAATTTAAAAGTGCTTAAACATAAAGAAATGGTAGAGTTATTTAAAAAGTATAAAAATGGGGATTTACTTGCGAAAGAAGAACTAGTTAATGGTAATTTAAAATTAGTTTTGTCTATACTAAAAAAATATCATAATAGAACTGACAATATGGATGATTTATTCCAAATCGGTTGTATTGGATTAATTAAAGCTATTGATAACTTTGATTTATCTCATAATGTTAGGTTTAGCACTTATGCCGTTTTGATGATTGAAGGAGAAATTAAAAGGTATATTCGTGATAACAATCCTATTAGAATTAGTAGAAGTGTAAAAGATTTGGCTTATAAAATTCTTAAATTTAAAGAAGAATATGTTTATACTTTCGGCTTTGAACCAACAACTAATGAAATAGCTTCACATTTTCAAGTTTCTGAATACGAAGTTGCTAATGCTATGTTAAGTTTGAAGGAACCTATGAGTATTTTTGAACCTATTTATAATGATGGAGGTGATACAATATATTTATTAGATCAAATTGAAGATAAAAGAGAAAGTAAAGAACTTGATGACTTAATAAGCATGAGAAAAGCTTTATTAAAAATTAAAGAACGCGAAAGAGATATTTTGATTAGTAGATTTATTGTTGGCAAAACTCAGATGGAAATAGCAGATGAAATTGGTATTAGCCAAGCCCAGGTATCAAGACTTGAAAAAAATGCAATTAAAACTATGAAAAAGTTAATAAAATGACTTTTCCCTCATAAAATTTATTATGAGATTATCTGAATTACAAAGAAAAAATATTATAAATTTAGTGGATGGTTCTTTCGTTGGAAGGATTATTGATGTTATTATCGATGATGATGGAAAAATAACCGATTTGGTTTTGGAAAAAGGCAAAAATAAAATGTTTTTTGTCGAATCTAGTGAAATTCTTATTAAATTTGAACAAATTAAAAAGCTTGGAAGTGATGTTATACTCATTGAAAATATTAATACTTGAATTAAGTATTTTTTTTTTATAAAATGAAATTGGTGAATTAAATGAAAACTTTAAAAATTATGCTAATAATAGTGAGTATTTTTTTGTTAGATAGATTTACAAAAGTTTTAGTTATTAATAATCTGTCATTGGGAGAAAGTATATCAATTATTGATGATTTTTTTAATATTACTTATGTAAATAATCATGGTGCTGCTTTTGGTATAATGGATGGTAAAGTTATTTTTATTGTCATTGTTTCTATTTTAATTTTTGCTTATTTGATATATGAAATTAGAAAAGAATCTCATAGTAAACTTATTACAATTTCTATTAGTTTTGTTATAGGTGGACTATTAGGTAATTTGTTTGATAGGGTAGTTTATGGCCACGTGATTGATTTTTTTGATTTTAACTTGTTTGGTTATGATTTTGCTATTTTTAATGTCGGGGACGCTTTTATAGTTATTGGAACCATTTTGCTCGCTATAGGTTTTTTATTGGAGGAAAGAAATGCAAATAATAATAAATGAAAAAGTTGATAGTAGGTTGGACGTCTACTTGGCTAATGAGCTTAGTGAAAGTAGAAGTAATATTTCTAATAATATAAATTCTGGTAATATTCTCGTCAACGATGAAATTGTTAAATGTGGTTATAAACTCAAAATTGGGGACGTTATAAGTGTTACGCTAGAAAATAAAGTTACTTCCGTTGTTTCAGAAGATATTAAACTTGATATTTATTATGAGGATGATGACATCATTGTTGTGAATAAGCCTAGTGGCATGGTGGTTCACCCTGGCGCTGGTAATAAAACAGGGACGCTAGTTAATGCTTTGTTATATCATACTAATGGTAAACTTTCTGATATTAATGGAGAGGTTAGACCGGGTATAGTTCACAGGATTGACAAGGACACCAGTGGTTTACTTTTGGTTTCTAAAACTAACCATGCACATCAAATATTAAGTGATGATTTTAAAAATAAACGAATCAAAAGAAAATATATCGCTTTGGTGGAAGGCACAATAAATGAAAACTCTGGCAAAATAGATGCACCTATTGGTAGAAAATCAAATGATCGAATTAAAATGGCTGTTTGCGAAAACGGCAAAAAAGCAATTACTAATTTTAAAGTTATTGAAAGGTATAATAATGCAACTTTAATCGAATGCGTTCTTGAAACGGGTAGAACTCATCAAATAAGAGTTCATATGGCTTATATTAATCATCCTGTTGTAAATGATCCGCTTTATGGTCATGCTTTCAATGATTATGGCCAGATGCTTCATGCAGAGTATATTGGATTTGTTCATCCAATAAAAAAAGAATTTATGGAGTTTTCTTGTCCATTGGAAGAAAAATTTGTCTCAATTTTAAATTCTTTTAAAAATTCATAATCCATATGCTTAAACTTATTATAAATAAATATATCGTGTATATGAAGTATGGAATTAATACATAAAAACTTCTTTTGTCTATTTTTTTGCTTTCTAATAGTAAATAAAACGTGCTTACTAAAACTATTGTGTTCATTATGAAACCTAAAAATGGACTTTTTAAATTGTAAAACATTAATGGAAATATCATGTTCGCTAAGTAGTTTATTATTAATATAAAGAAGTAGTCATTGTTTCCAATTATATTTCTTTTGTTTTTTACTATTATAATTGATGCAGCAATAGTAAAATATAAAATTATCCAAATAATGCTATTTAACGTTGGATTTATTACATATGCTGGAGTTTTTAGTAATTCGTAATAAACTGGATCATATTTAAATAGTAAACTTCCAAGTAACCATAGTAGCAATATAAATACAAAGTAAAATGTTTTTTTCATATGCACCTCTTTATAAATTGTATGAAAAAGTGTATAATATAATTACTAAAGGAGTTAATATGGCAAATATAATAATTAATAAAAAAGATGATATTGTTGTTAAGCTTGTTCATTATTTTGTAACTGTAGAAGATTATAAACCTATTGTTGTAAATGGGTTACAAAATGAGATTTGGCTAGAAAATATGAATAATGATATTAAAATCATTAGACTTAATATCAATTATATTCATAATAATGAACAACTAAATAGCGATTTGAGGAAAGTAGATGCAATTAGAAAGAATATTAAGAAAAAGACTTATACATTTAAGATGAAAGTCTTAAATATTTTAATTGACTGTGGAGATAGCGTAACTTTAAAAAATACTAATGATATTGAAAGCGTAGAAGTTAAAAAAATTAGTGATATTAAAAAGAATGAATTTGTAAATGAGTATTTCCCTGACTTGAAAGACAAAATTAATAGTAAGAAATCTAATGTTATAGATATGTTTAAAATGACTGAAGAACTAAATGATAAAACTGTTAAAGACGACAAAAAGATGTCAAAGTTGTTTAAAAATGGAATTCCTTTTATGACATATGCTTTGATATTTATTAATGTGCTTATTTTTATTCTTATGTTAAGCCCAGGTATTTATAATGATTTTATAAATTTATTTGCTAATTACTATGCTAGTGTTCAAAATGGCGAGATTTATAGATTAGTTACTTGCATGTTTTTGCATGGCAATTCTATTCATTTGTTTTTCAATATGTATGCTTTGTATATAATTGGCCCTGAAATTGAGCGCTATTATGGTTCGTTTAAGTTTTTAATTATTTACTTGTTTAGTGGAATTATTGGCTCGCTGTTCTCAGCTGTTTTAATTACTTCCCCATCAATAGGAGCGAGTGGAGCAATCTTTGGCTTATTTGGTGCTTTACTATATTTTGGTTTCAATTATCGTGCGACTTTAGATGGTTACTTGAAAAGTCAAATTATTCCTTTGATTTTAATAAATCTTCTAGTAGGATTAATAGTTCCTGGTATAGATGTTTATGCACATATAGGTGGTTTGATAGGTGGACTTATAGTTTCGCTCATGGTTGGAATAAAAGGTTTTAATAAAAAGAATCATACAATACATGGACTAATTATGACTATTATTTTAGTGGGAAGTCTTGCATATATGTTAATGTTAAAATAAAAAATTGGCTTTTTGCCAATCTTTTTTTATAATTTTCTATATAATCCTATAGCTATTCCAAGTATATCAACTTTATCTAATATTATTGGACTCATTGTTTCATTTTCTGGTTGTAATCTAAAATATCCGTCTTCTTTATAAAATGTTTTTAAAGTAGTGTAACCATTTTCATCTAGCGCTACAACTCTATCTCCGTTTTTCGCACTGTTAGTTCTTCTTACTATTACTATATCTCCGTCATAAATTCCAATGTTTTTCATACTCATTCCGTCAACTTTTAATGTAAATACCTCTTCATTCTTTGGTATCATAAAAGATGGTATTTGCATATATTCATCAGGAAATTCTATAGCTTCAATAGGATTACCGGCAGTTATTTTCCCCAATAACGGTACTGAAACTACATCTTCACTCGTTTCTAAGTATTCGTTTGGAACAAGTACTTCTAATGTCCTAAATTTATTGTTAGTTTGTGAAATATAACCTTTATTCATTAAATGTCTCATATGTACAAATACTGTCGCTGTACTACTTAAATTCATCATGTCGCATACTTCTCTTACACTTGGGCTGTATCCGTTTTTTGCTATAAATTTTTTAATCGCTTTTAAAGTTTCTTCTTGCTTTTTAGTTAATGTTTCCATTTAACTTTTACCTCCTATTAAAATGTTAACATACGAACGTAAAGTTGTCAAACATTTTTTTGCGTTTTGTATTGACACGAACAAATATATGCTATAGAATAAATTTAGAAAGAAGGGATAGAAATGGAAAAAGTTTTAGATAATTTTAAAGGAGTTATTTTGTTTTATATTTTTATTGCATTGATATCCTTATTTATTACTGTTAGAGTTGAGGATTTGAATGCACATGCAAAAGTAGTTAATGAAAATGTAACTGAAAGTTATTATGCATAACTTTTTATTAATATAATTGTTATATTTATTGTATTTGTAAATTAATCCGTGATATAATTTGTATATATAATAGGAGTTGTATTATGGATATTGATAAGAAAATAATTAATGGTATAAGAAGTTTAAGCATTGATATGATAGATGAAGCTAAAAGTGGACACCCTGGTATTTGCTTAGGTGCAGCACCAACTATTTATACATTATTTCGTTATCACTTGAAATTTAATCCTGAAGATGGGAACTGGTTAAACAGGGATAGATTTATTTTAAGTGCTGGACACGGATCTGCTCTTTTGTATAGTACTTTGTTTTTTGCAGGATATCCTATTAGTTTGGATGAACTTAAGACTTTTAGGCAAGTTGGTAGCAAGTTAACAGGGCATCCTGAACTTAATACTAAAATTGGCATTGAAACTACTACTGGTCCTCTTGGTGAAGGTTTTGCTACTAGTGTTGGAATAGCGATAGCTGAAGAGTATTTAAGAAACACTATTGGTAAAGACGTGTATGACTACTATACTTATGTTCTCGTTGGAGATGGTGACTTAATGGAAGGCATTAGTTATGAGGCCATGAGTTTGGCTGGAAGTTTGAAACTTGGAAAACTTATTGTTTTGTATGATGCAAATAGTATTTCTTTGGATGGACCAACTCTTGGAGTATTTAATGAAGATGTGTTAAAGAGATTTGAAGCTTGTGGTTGGCATACTCAAGAGGTGAGTGATGGGGAAAACTTTACTATGATTAATGAAGCAATCACTAAAGCTAAAGAAGTAGCTGATAGACCAAGTATTATTAAAATTAAAACTATTTTAGGTATTGGTACTTCTAAAGCTGGAACTAGTGAAGCTCATGGTAAACCTTTAAGTGACGCTGATATTGAACTTGTTAAAAATAAGATGGGTGTAAACTTAGTACCTTTTTATGTATCTAAAGAAGCTGCTACGACTTTTAGAGATGAAATTGAGAAAAGATGCATTCCTTTATATAATGAATGGGTTAGTAGATATAATGCTTTTATGTCAAATGATAGTGTTAATAAGAAAATGCTTGGATATATTGAAACTGGTGAATTTAGAATTAATTTGAAAACTATTAAAGTTAATTTTGAAGAAGGTCAAACTGAAGAACTTAGAATTACTAATGGTAAGCTTTTAAATCTTGTTGGTAATTTGACACCTTTAATAATTGGTGGTAGTGCTGATGTGGCAAGTTCTACTAAAACTTATTTAACATATGGAAATGATTTTAAAATAAATGATAATAAGGGTAGGAATATTCACTTTGGTGTAAGGGAAAATGTTATGAGTTCTGTTTTGAATGGCCTTGCATTGTGCGGACTTAGACCTTTTGGTAGTACGTTTCTTTCATTTAGTGATTATATGAAACCTGGTATTAGACTAAGCGCAATGATGAATATCCCAGTTACATATATATTTACACATGATTCGGTTGGAATTGGAGAAGATGGACCTACGCATCAACCTATTGAACAACTAGGTATGCTTAGAAGTATTCCTAATTTAAAAGTATTTAGACCAGCAGATGTTAAAGAACTTGTTGGTAGTTGGGACTATATAATTAATAATAGAGTTCCTGCTTGTATAGTGGTGACTAAAGAAAAGTTACCTGAGATAAAGAGTAGTGATATAACTTTTACTGAAAAAGGTGCATATATAATTAAAAAAGAAGTTGGAAGACTTAGTGGAGTTCTTATCTCTACTGGGGAAGATGTGCATACTGCAATAGAAATAAGTGATGAATTAAGTAAAAAGAATATTAATTTAAGAGTGGTAAGTATGCCTTCAGTTGAAGTTTTTAATGAACAACCTAAAGAATATAGAGAAGAACTAATGCCAATAGGAAGCAAAATAATTGTACTTGAAGCTAGTAATGATAAAACTTGGAATGAGTTTGTATATAATAGTAAGTATATTTTAAACATTAATAAGTTTGGAGTTAGTGGTAAAAAAGCAGATGTTTTAAAATATTTAGGATTTGATAAAGAAACATTGCTTATGAAAATAGAGAACCTTTTAAAATAGGTTCTTTTTTTCCAAAAGTCATGAATTTTTGTGAGTTTTGGAAAATTTTTTCCAAAACTTGACTAATTAAATCATATATTAATTTGATTATGGAGGAGAGTTATGATGCCTAGAACTGAATATATTGAAAAATTAAAGACGTGGAAAGATGAAGACGTTATAAAAGTAGTGACAGGAATTAGTGGATGTGGAAAGTCTACTTTGGTTAACCAATTTATCCAATGGTTGAAAAGTAATGGAGTAGATGATAGTCAAATAATTATGATTAATTTAGAAGATGTTACTTTTTCATTTAAAGATTATATTGAACTACATAATTATATAATTAGTAAATTGGATTTAAGTAAGAAAAATTATGTTTTTTTAGATGAAATACAGAATATAAAAGATTTTCAAAAGGCAGTTGATAGTTTATATATAAAAAACAATATAGATGTGTACATAACTGGTTCAAATGCTTATTTACTTTCTGGTAGTTTAGCTACATTACTTTCTGGAAGATATATAGAAATAAAAATGTTACCATTATCATTTAAAAAATTTGTTAGTTCATTTGACAGTAATAATTATTATGAATTATTTTTGAATTATATGAAATTTGGAGGGTTGCCTGGTTGTGTTAATCTATTAAAAAGTAATCCAAATGGTATAGATATATATATGGATGCAATATTTTCTACTGTGGTTTATAAAGATATAATGATGAGAAATAATATAACTGATAAATTATTGCTTGAAAGTGTTTTAAAGTTTATTTATGATAGTATAGGTAGTCCAATATCTACTAAGAAAATTAGCAATTCATTAACTAGTAAGGGAACTTTAACTAGTAATCATACTGTAGAAAATTATTTGAATGCTTTTTTGGAAAGTTTTCTTATATATAAAGCAGAAAGGTTTGATGTTAAAGGTAAAAAGTTATTGTCAAGAGATTACAAATATTATGCTGCTCTTGCTGGTTTAAGAAGTTATTTATTAGGAAAGAAGTCTGACTGTGATTTGGGTCATATTTTAGAAAATATAGTTTATTTTGAATTATTAAGAAGAAGTTATAAAGTTTATGTTGGTAAAGTTGATGATTTAGAGATAGATTTTGTTGCAAAAAACAGAGATGGGTTAAAATATTATCATGTGGCTTTGTCTGTTAGAGATGAGAATGTATTAGCAAGAGAATTAAAATCATTACAAAAGACAAATGATCATTATCCAAAAACTTTGCTTACACTTGATATGGATTTAGAAGCGGATTATGATGGTATAACAAAAATAAATGTTATTGATTGGCTTTTAGATAAATAAAGAAAAACTTTATTTTTTTATTAAAAATATATTTGTTTAAAAAAAGAATTATTTTATGTATTTAATGAAGTGTGTTTGTTCTTTCTTCATAATAAAAATCTCTCTATTTCTTTTATTTTATCATAGAGAGATTCTATTTACATAGTTTTCCTTACAGACTCAAAAGCTATTTTTGGGTCTGTATTTTTTAGTGTAGCCTTTGTCTTGATTAAAAGCTTCAATTAGTTTTCTTTGAGCTTCTTCTACACTATGTGTATAAAGTAGTTGATAAAACATTTTTGTGTAGTAATGTGGAGTTTTATCTAATGCTCTACTTTTTAAAACAGTGTGTGTGCCTTCAAAAGATTGCCAATCATTGACTTTTACAAATTTTTCACAGCTTAAACATACATATATGTTATACTCAAAATCCGTATGACTTTCATCATCACATTTGCAATAATGGTCATGTTCACCCCATGGATCTGTTAAACAATAATAAGAGCCTTCATAAATCCATATTTCGTGAGAGCAATCATCTTTTCCGTTAATATTCGCCCATGTAAATTCCCAAAAAATTGTTTGATCAAGTGATGTAAATAACTTTGTTTTTTGTTCTAGTCTTTTTATTTCGCTTAATAAATCATAATACTGTGCAATTATTGGATCTTTTTCAAGTTCTTCTTGTTTTTTACGATGTTTTTCTAATATTTGTAAGCTTTCTATATCTTCTTTTATTTTTTCTACTGTTCTTTTTCTTTCTAATTCTTTCATTGTGTTTATCTCCTATGCTTCATTATTATAACATAAGATATAATATTGATAAATATATTATTTTAAAAAAACTACTTATAATTACATTGTTATAAATTACTACATATACAAATATATCACTTGACATTCTTATTAAACTAATGTATTTTTTATAAATGAAAGGAAAAAATATGAAAGAATTGGTAATTGTTGAAAGTCCAAGTAAAAGTAAAACGATTGAAAAGTATTTAGGAAAAGATTATAAAGTTACTTCTAGTAAAGGTCATATTAGAGATCTTGCTACTACTGGTAAATATGGTCTTGGTGTGGATATTGAAGATAATTTTAAACCAAATTATAAAGCTATTAAAGGTAAAGGTAAACTAATAACTGATTTAAAAAAAGAAATTAAGAACTATGATGATGTAATTCTTGCTACTGACCCAGATAGAGAAGGTGAAGCAATAAGTTGGCATTTGAAAGATTCTCTAGGTTTAAAAAATTATAAAAGAGTTGTATTTAATGAAATAACTAAAGATGCGATTAAAGAGGCTTTTAAAAACCCTAGAGATATAGATATGGATTTGGTACATAGTCAAGAAGCAAGAAGAATATTAGATAGAATAATTGGTTTTAGACTAAGTAATTTAATGAGAAGTAAAACTGATGGAACAAGTGCTGGAAGAGTACAAAGTGTAGCACTTAAGCTTATTGTTGATAGAGAAAGAGAGATTGAAACTTTTAAAAGTGAAGAATATTATACTATAACAGCGATATTTAATGAGTTTGATGCTGAACTATTTAAATATAAGAATAAAAAAATAGAAATTAAAAGCGAAAAAGAAGCAAATGATACATTAGATAAATTAAGTAATTCTTTTAAAATAGAGGATATTGAAAGAAAAGAAACTAAGAAAAGAAGCAAACTTCCTTTTACTACTAGTACTATGACTCAGATGGCTAGTAATAGACTTGGTTTTACTGCTTCTAAAACTATGAGAATCGCACAGAAACTGTATGAAGGAATTGATCTATTGAATGAAACTGTTGGTTTAATTAGTTATATGAGAACTGACAGTGTTAGATTAAGTGATGTATTTGTAACTGAAACAAAAGAGTTTATTAAAAATAAATATGGAAATGAATACATAGGTTATGTAAAAAAAGTTAAGAAAAATGATAATGTGCAAGACGCTCATGAAGCTATTAGACCAACTAGTGTACTAAGAACTCCAGAAAGCGTTAAAGATTATTTGGATAAAGATGAGTTTAAACTTTATAATTTAATATATGTAAGAACTCTTGCTAGTTTGATGAGTGATGCAATACTTGATAAAACTAGTGTAGTGTTTGATAATAATGATTATAAGTTTAAAACTAATGGACAAATTGTTAAATTCGATGGATATTTAAAAATATATAATAATTATGAAGAAGTTAGTGATAAAACATTACCTGATTTTAGTAATTATAAAAGTAATGTTGTAGTTAGTAAAAAGATAGAAAAAGAACAACATTTTACTAATCCACCTAGTAGATATACAGAAGCTAGTTTAATAAAAGAATTAGAAAAATTAGGAATAGGTAGACCTAGTACTTATGCAACAATTATAGATATTCTTAAAAAAAGACTTTATATAGAAGTAAATGAAAAAAAGTTTGTTCCTACTAAAACAGGTATTCAAATTACTGATAAATTGCAAGAGTTCTTTAGTGATATTATAAATGTAGAATATACTAAAGAAATGGAAAGTGATTTAGATAAAATAGCAGAAGGTAATGAAGTATGGTATGAACTATTAAAAAGGTTTTATAATGACTTTGATCCTCTTTTAAATAAGGCATTTAAAAACATGGAAAAAGATGAACCAGAAAAAGTAGGTGAAAAGTGTCCAGAATGTGGAAAAGATTTGGTCGTTCGCAAAAGTAAATATGGTTCTTTTGTAGGTTGCAGCGGTTACCCGGAATGCAAATATATTAAAAAAGAAGAAGTAAAAATTATTGAAATATGTGATTGCCCTAAATGTGGTGGTAAAATTGTAGAAAAGAAAACAAAACGAGGTAAAGTATTTTATGGATGTAATAATTACCCAAATTGTAAATATGCTTTGTGGGATAAACCTACAGGTAAAGTATGCGATAAATGTGGTAATTTACTAGTAATTAAAAATGATGAAGAAATATGTACAGAATGTAATAAATAATTTTTTAAAAAGATTTTAATTTACATTTAATTTACATATTTTTTTACAATAAAATTCTATTTTTACAAGCTTTTGCTTTCATTTTTTTCAAAAAATTAAAATACCTAGTATATATTTTTAATGCTAAAAAATTTGATAATCACAATTGACAATAATAATTTACAAACGTATAATTTAAATTAAAGTAGGTGTCATATGAAAAATAAAATATATTTAATAATTAGTTTAGTAGTTTTAACATTAATATTAGTTATAGGAGGTACATACGCTTGGTTTAGCAGTAGAATAGAAGGTAATGGAGCACAAATAGTTATAAC
>CALVVO010000020.1 GCA_944363885.1 uncultured Bacilli bacterium
AAAGGAATGTGATAATATACTAGTCAGTATTAAATGCAAAATCTCTCTTGTAACTGACTATATATATCATACAAGGTATAATGAATAAAAGTGTAATTAAAAGATATGCAGCTAATGTTACAAAAAATGATATTGTTAGTTTTGCATATAAGGAAAATGTAATGGTAAGTGATGCAGAAGTTGATATTATCTTTAAGGCAATTCATTTTGATATAGATGTTTTGCTTGAAGATCCTATTGCTTATTTGGAGGATTATAAAAATAAATTAAGTGATGAGGTTTATTCAAAGTTGTTAGAGTTTTATGGTAAATATAAAAAGTTCATTTGAATTCTATGAACTTTTTTTCTCTAATTATTTTTATTTCTGTTTTGTACGGACTTTGGTCATTTATAAAAGGTGTTTCTAATATTTTAGGTACGTCCTCTAGTCTTTTATTATAAATTATATTTATAAGTGTTTGAAATCCAATTGTTCCGTATCCTATGTTTTCGTGCCTATCTTTGTGAGTGCCTAAATTATTTTTGCTGTCATTTATATGAATGCATTTTATTTTATCTATTCCTATTTTTTGATCAAATTCGTTTAAAAATTCGTCAAAATTGTTTAAGTCATATCCGGCATCGTTTATGTGGCATGTGTCTAAACATATATATACTTTGTCTTTATATATAACGTTTTCTAAAATGGTCTTAAGTTCGTCTATTGTTGATCCTACTTCTGTACCTTTCCCACTCATAAACTCAATAAGTATTTTTATGTTTTGATTTTCTTTTAGTGCTTCGTTTAATCCATCGGAAACGCTTAATAACGCTTCTTCTTTTGCTACTTTCACATGACTGCCTGGGTGTAAAACTAAGTTGTTTATACCTAAAGCTATACATCTGTCTATTTCTTGTTTTAAAAAATCTATGTAAAACTGATATTTTCTTTCATCGCTGTTGTTGGCTAGGTTAATTATAAATGGAGCATGTATAATACATTTTTCTCTATCTATGTTGTGTTCTAGCATTATTTGATGTGCTTTATCCGTAAGGTTTTTGTCTATTGGGAATCTTAATGTGCTTTGATTACTTCCTGTATAAAACATGAAAACGTTAGCATCATTTTCTATTGCTGTTTGTACTACTCCTATGAGTTGTGTATCTTTATTAAAACTTATATGACTACCTATGTATAACATATTACCACCTATTACATTATACACGTTTTTGGTTGACTTAACTAGTATTTTATGCTAAATTATTAGAGGAATTTAAGGAGGCATTTATGGCAAAAAATATATCAAATAGAAAGAATAATGTAGCAAATAATAGACCTTTTTCTTTGAAAGCTACTAAAAAAACTCAAAAAGTTAATTTACAAACTGTTAAAATCGATGGTAAAAAAGTTAGATTATCTACTAAAGAAATTAAATCAGCTAAAAAGGCTGCATAAAAAAATCTGAAAATTTTCAGATTTTTTATTTTAATAATTCATTTTCAATATTTGTTGTGCCTTCTATGTACTTAACATTTTTTCCATTTACTATTTTTATTAGTGTTACACCATTTATCTTTACATCTTCTACTTTTTGCGCACTTGGATTGCCTTGTTCTCCAGCATATTTTGTGTTAAATCCATTTGACATGTCTACTTTGTAAATTGGTAATGTCTCTTCTTCATTAGTATATCTAAATAGTATGCTTGTCAAATATTGGTTTGGATTTTCTGTAAAGTCATCAAATATTACATAGTATTCTGCATCAGGGCGATTAAATATTGTTCCAACAGTTGCATCTTCATAACTTATAATTATTTCACCTTTTTCTGGTTTAGTGTATCCTTCATCAAATACTCCAAGTTTGTTCATCAACATTGTTGCGCCGAATACAAGCGCTACTACTATAGTTACTCCTATTGCAATTTTTAAGAAACTAATAATTTCTACATCTAATTTAGCACTTTCTACTTTTTTTGTTTCTTTTTTTATTGGTTTTTTTACAACTTTTATGTTATTTTTTTTATTTTTTGATTTACTATTTTTTTTGTTTGCCACTCTTAATCACCTACTTTTTATTATAACATATACTAATTGAAATACAAATGAAATTATTATATTCTTTTTATTAATACAGTCCTTCATTATACACATTTATAAAACATCAAAGCAGTGTTAAATTATAAAACATTCCATATTTAAAAATTACTATTTTTTATACGCAAAATATTAAATAACTAATCAAAAACTTTTTTTAACACTTCATAGATCTGTTCTTTAGTAAATGGTTTTGAAATATAATTTGTAAATCCCATCGATAAATATTTTTCTTTTGCCCCTGAAATTGCATCAGCTGTCAAAGCAATAGTAGGAATATCAAAGCCTGGTAATTCATTTAATTTTTTAAAAGTAGACTCGCCAGAAATATCAGGCATCATGATATCCATTAAAATCGCATCATAGTTCTCCCCATTTTTAATTTTTTCAATACAACTAAATCCACTTGTACATGAATCAATTTCTAAATTAAAGTTAATTAATAATCTTTTTGCAACTTTGATGTTTAATTCATTATCATCAACAATTAATATTCTTCTCTTTTCAAAATCCACAAAAGAAACGTCTTTAACATCTTCTTCTGAATCATTAACATTCAAAGGTTTTTCCATCACACTTATTTTTTGGGGAAGTTGAACCATAAATATTGACCCCTTGCCATATTGGCTTTTGACATTTATTTTTCCTCCCATCAAATCAACTAACGATTTTGTAATTGCTAACCCTAACCCAGTGCCCTCTGCTGTTGTACTTTTTTCCACATTTAATCTTTCAAATTTGTTAAATAATTTATTTATATTTTCTGCTTTTATTCCACGGCCAGTATCCTGAACACTAATAAATAATAATGAAATATCGTTTTTATTTATACAACTAACTTTAAAATTAATTTCTCCCTTTTCAGTATATTTAATAGCATTTGTAAGTAAATTATTCACTATACTTTTTACATGAATTTTATCACCAATTAACTTATAAGGCACATCTTCTGCAATATCAATTTTAAAGCTGATCTCTTTCTCACCAATTCTAGCCGAAGTTGTTTTTGCCAATTTTGATATTTCATCTTTAAAATTGTATTCAACATTATTAAACTCTATTTTAGCACTTTCTATTTTACTAATATCCAAAATATTGCCAACAATTTCAATCAAAGTCTGACTAGCATTTCGTATATCTTCAGTATCTTCTACAACTTGTGCAGGAACCTGTGATTTATAGCTAGCAATATCTTCAGATAATCCAACTATTGCATTTAATGGAGTCCTTATTTCATGCGACATACTAGATAAAAAATCGCTTTTTGCACGATTTGCTTTTTCAGCCTGATTTTTTGACATTTGCAGTTCACTTATCACCTTCAAGTCAGGATTTTCAATAGTAAAATACATTATCACACAAATTAATGTTTCTAAATAAGTCATCAATAAAATTTGCGGATACTTAGCCTGAATTAAAAATGCAGCAATCCCCATAGTAAGAAAAATAATTAAAGGAATGTATTTTCTGTTTTTCAAGTTTTTTATATCGGAGAATAAAAAATAAATCATCGCAGTTATTGCTACACCTGATAAAATATACGTAAAATAAACACTTAATCCTGTTGTATAACGTATTGAAAAACTTTTTTCTATTACAACATCAATTGGCAATAAACATAAAATTGTACTTATAACTATGTAATAACATAAAAATAAAATATATCTTTTTTTATTTACTGTTAAATCATTTTGAGAAACACTATAAATATAATATGCAAATGTTGATATCCACACGATTAGATACATTAAGTACATCTTGTAAATTATAATACTTATAAAAGGTTTTTCTGAATAAATGTATGATGCATAAGTACAAAGCAATTCAATTACTAAACCCACAAAATTTGTTATTATTAAAAAATTATAAATTTTAGTTTCTTTGTTTTCAATATGGCCTTTTATATTAAATAATATTATGTTTAGTAAACTAAAAGGTATCGCACACAAAGGAAAATAAATTCCACTTCCCACTTTTTATCCTCCTATTCAATTTTAACGACGTTTTAACACATGTATATGTTTGTCAGATTGTTCTTTTCGTTTTTTAATCGCATCTTCTTCTAATAACTTATAGTCTATTTTGTCTGTTCCAACTTTTCTAGGTAATTCTGGTACAAATTCTATAAATTCAGGAATTTCATACCATTTAAGTTGTTCTATCTCTCCATTATATGTTTCTACTGGTTCATTAAATTGTTCCATAATTCGATTAATTATTTCATCAGTAATTTCAACACCTTCATTTAAAGTAATATAGGCTTTATTGACATATAACATTTCTTCATCCGGAACTGAAACTACAGCACATTGATTAACGTTGTCAAAGTATGAAATTATTCTTTGTACTTGATCACAATATATTTTATTTAAAGTTGATATTATATAAAATCTTGATTCTCTTCCTGTTAAAGTAAAATATCCATCTTGATCTATAAATCCTAATGTGCCCGTTTTAAAAAATTCTTTACCATATTTTTCAAATTTTACTTGTTCAGTTAATTTCGGATTTTTAAAGTACTCTTTAAATACATGTTTACCAGAAACGCATAATAAGCCTTCTTCCATATATTTCTTTTCTTCCAATGTTTCCGGATCAACTATTATTGCATCTGTTCCTGTCAAAATCCTTCCTGCAGTTTCTAATCTTATTTTCACCCCAGTAGGATTAGTTCCACAGCTTACTGTCTCAGCATTCCCAGACCCATTTCCCATTTCTACATTTTTAGCGCCATGTTCTTCAAAAAATTTTAATCCTTCAATAGCTTTTTTAGGTAAAAGAAAATCTCCGCCAGAAATATAAGTTGTAACAGATGATAAATCTTGTTCCTTAGGTACATTTCTCATAATAAGTTCAAGTAAAGCCGGACTTCCAAAAATTATATTTGGATTTTTACTAAAATAGTATCCGACTGTATCTTTTGATATATCTGGTGCTAAAATTGCTGTTTTGCTACTAAACAATGTCATTAAAGTAGAAGTTGCAAAACCATATGGATATGTAAAAGGCACACATACAAGAGTTCTATCACCATTTAAATCTTTAACCCTACTAGAATTTTTTAAATATATAGCAGCTGACAAAACATTTTCATTAGTTAAAACAACTGACTTAGGCTTACCTGTCGTACCACTAGTAAACAATATAAGTGCATTATCTTTCGCTGAATTTACAGGCAGACCTTTTCTTTGATATTCTGAAATTTTTTCTAAATCATGAAAATCTATTGTTGTATCATCTTTACAAACACTATAGCCTTTTTGCCATGAAACAGAATTAACTTTTGGCTTATCAAGAGTTATAATGTATTTTAATTTAGTTTTTTTCTTAAACTCTCTATTTTCCTCTAATGATGTATCATAGTTTATTAAAATAGGTGATTCAAAAAAATTAAGATAATCGCAAATTTCATTTTTTGAGGCACCCGTATTTAAAAAAGTTGTAGTAGCTCCAATTCTATTACATGCCAAAAAACAAGCAACTGCTTGGTAAAAATTAGGCATATTTATAGATACTATATTGTTTCTCTTAACCCCAAGCTCTTTTAAGGCTTTAGAAATAGTCACGGCATCGTCTATTAATTTTTCATAATTAATTATTAAATCTAAGCAATCTATTGCAGTTTTGTGCTTATAATTAAAATTTATTAATTGTATTAAATTATAAATGCTCATACTCGGTATAATCGGATGACTTTCTAAAAAAGAATATCCATTATTTTGTGGCTTATCTATACTAGGATATCCAGTTAATCTTTTTTCCCCCATAATTAACCTCCTCTATTTTTAAACAAATAATTTGATATATCTAAATTATAACATAAGCGTAACAATATTGTAAAACTTATTTTAACCTTTCACAGAAAGAACAATTGATTGAAACTTGGTATAACTGTGACAAAAGAAGTAAAAAAGAAATTGCTGAGTTACTACATAAAAGTGAAAGAATAATAAGAAGAGAAATAAAACGAGGAAAAGTAATTATAAAGGGCTATTTGTGGGAAGATTTAGAAGAATATAGTGCAAGGATAGCACAAGGCAAGTATGAATACGAAATGACTGGAAAAGGACCTTCGTTAAAATTAGATCAAGACATAAATTTAGTTAAACACATTGAAAAGGAAATAGAACTGAAATATATTATGCTCATCCATATTGTTCTGGAGAACGAGGAAGTAATGAAAATAATAATAGATTAATAAGAAGATGGATATCGAAAGGAACGTCAATAGATAATATATCGAAAGATTTTATAAACAAAATAGAAAATTGGATAAATAATTATCCAAGAGCGATGTTTGATTATAAAAGTTCAAATATGATAATATCAAATATATAAAAACTTACATTTTAGGTAATAAAATGTGCGGACACTTAATATTTCAATTTATATATTTTAACATATATATTTTAACATTTATAAAAATTCTTGAATTATTTAAAAAATTATTGTATAATCAATAGCGTTATGAGTTGGCTCCGTAGCTCAGCAGGATAGAGCAACGGCCTTCTAAGCCGTCGGTCGGACGTTCGAATCGTCTCGGAGTCGCCATATAGAAAAAAAGCGTTTTATACGCTTTATTTTTTTTGCTTAATTCATTATTAAATTATTGTTTACATAAAATATTACTTCGTTAACGTCATAGTTATCTTTTACTGATAGGCTGATTGAATATTCTACTTCTTCTAATATGTTTTGGTTTATTAGTGAATCAAATATTTTATCATTGAAACTTAAATGCATCGCATCTTCTATTATTTCATATTCTTCTAGTTCTGCATTAGCATTTAGATAACTGCTTAAGTTACTTTGATATATTACATTGCTTTTTAGCTCATCAATTATTACAGTTATTTTTTCTCTGTCATCATTAGTTACTTTAGTTACAGGTATATAATATGTTAAATCGCCATTATTTGATACGTAATAAATTGTAGTTTTTGTTAAACCATATAAGCTATTAAAGTCATAAAATTTATTTATGCCATAACTTCTATCTAGTGGAATTGGTAATAGTTTATTTGAGTTAGGAAGTCTTTCTAATGTTTCTCCATTTATTTTGATGTATACTTTATCTATATTGCTTTCGTTGGTTAATGTGTATACTATTGCTTCTATCATTTTTTCTTCGTCTTCTTGTCTTATGTTTTTTATGTTTTCATTAAAATTGATTGTTACAGTATTTTCTTCTACTTTTAAATCCAATATTTCTGTTCCTTCTGGAATAATTGGTTTAAATCCATTAGGAACCTCTTCTTGTTTTTGGCCATCCACTATTAGATATTCTATTTTTTCTTTTAAAATATCTATTAATTCTGTTGAGTCTAAAGGTAATGTTACCATACTTACGTAATCATTTTGATCAACTAGATATACTTCATATACTTCATCTGGCTCTATATAAGTTATATTTTTTTCTATTTTTAGCTCTTCATTATTTGATGGAAATAGATAAATAAGCCCTATGATAAATAAAGCTGAAGTTGTAACAGCAAGTTTTCTTAGTCCAAGTTTCTTTAACATATACGCCTCCAGTTAATATTATTATTGAATATTTAAAAAAATGACTATAAAAGCCATTTTATAATTTTATTTCACCCAGTTTTAATAGTTCAATAACAGCACTTGCTCGACCTTTTACCCCTAGTTTTTGCATTGAATTTGATATGTGATTTCTAACTGTTTTTTCACTAATAAATAATTCTTCTGCTATTTCTTTTGTAGATTTGTTTTTAATTAACAATTCAAATACTTCTTTTTCTCGTTTTGTTAATATATTTTTCATTCTTTCCCTCACTTTCTAAGTATGGGTGTATACTTATTCCTAAAATATTTTATGTGAAAGTGAGTTTTGAGTGAGAGTTTACGCCTAGTTGGTCTCAAATTTGATTGTTATATACATTTTTTCATCAAATTGGCCTTGGATGGTTCTCATTATGTCATTTGCTAGTTTTGAGTCGTGTTCGCTTGAGTTGACCACTACTTTTATTTGATCGTTATTTATTTCTACGTAACTTTTAATTTTGTACGTGTCTAAAATTAATGTTTCAAGTTCTTCTTCTTTTCCTATATTTAAATTTAGCAATTTTAATTCTTCAAATGCGTTGTTTTTTTCATCTGTAGTTGATGTTTCGTTTGTAAGTACTGATTCTAGTTCATCCATTTTTGTCGCTACCTCTTCGTCTCTCTCTACTCTTAATGCTACTAACATGTCGCTTTCTTCTACGTCAACTGTTACTTCACTATTTACGTTTTTAGTTTCTTCAGTTTTTAGTAAGTCGTTAGGCATTGTTACATAATAAATTCCTAATACTAGGACTAAACTTAGTAAAGTTACAAACCATAAGCTTTGCTTGTTTATCATAATAAAATCCTCCGTTTCAATAATATATATTTTATTGAGAGGATTTTATGAACAAATTATTTTATATACTCATTTTATTTTCCTTTATTAAACCTAATGCCACGTCCATTGACAAATTAGGATCGCATATAATGTCAGGGACTGTATTATAAAAATGAGCATAATCAATCGCTTTAAATTCATTGATTGGTGCTTCAATAGGAAAAGTCATTTTTAAGCCACAAATTTTAACATAGTCTTTTTTATATGCACCATTATATTCCTTATCACTTAACATTATTTCTAACGGCGTCATCCCAAAACCTTCGCCAAGCGTGGGTGTACCAATTAATGTTGCTAATGAGTTATCTTTGCAACATCTTGCAAACCCTTCTGCAGTAGAAAAAACTTTATTATCTACCAATAAATAGATAGAATATTTTTTGTTATCTGGATTCCCTTTTACTACATAACTGTGATCTTCATTTTGATTAGTAAATAAATTTCGGAATGAATTATTCACTATCAAGTCTTTATCACTTATAATTGGAAATAAAAGTTCAAAATATTCATCAGTTCCACCACCATTTCCCCTAATATCTATAATAATATTTTGAATATCATTTTCCATTAAACTTGTTTTTATATTTTTATAAGTATTTTGTTCTTTTTCCTTTACAAAGTGTACACGCGAAAAACTTGGAATTGTTATAATCATTGTTGAACCATTTACTTCATAAAATGTATTAGCTTTTGCGTCGTAAGCTTGTTTTTTTTCTTTTAAATCCAATGGTAATTCATCTAAATTTAATTTTTCTTCAACAGGTGTTATATGCATATGTCCTAAATTTAATTTTCTCAATACTTCCACTTCTAACAAATCAGCAAATTCATCATCATTAGTAACAGATGAGACTTTTTTTAATAATTCGTCTAAATTAATAATGCCTTCTTGGCCCATATATTCAAGGCGATACTTTTGAGATTGTATAATAATATAATACAAAAACGCCATTTTTTCTTTATATGTAGTCAATTTTTGGTATTCATCATTTAATTTCTTTTGTAATTGAACTCTGTCCATATACATTTCCTCCTTATATGAATTATAACATATTTAAAATAAAAAAAGACATGTTTTTATGCCCTACTTGAATATTTTCCGTCTCTTGTTGTTATAATTATTTCTTCGCCTTCACTTATAAACAAAGGAACTTTTAATGTATATCCTGTTTCAATTGTTGCATCCTTTAATGCCCCATTAATTGTATTACCTTTTACTGCCTGTTCAGTTTCAACAACTTTATAAGAAATTTTTTCCGGTAAATCTATACCAATAATTTCTCCTTCATAATTCATAACTAATACATTTAAACCTTCTTTTAAAAATTTAATTTTATCCTCTAACTTGTCTTTATTTATCTCAATTTGTTCATAATTATTATTATCCATAAATACATACAAATTTCCTTGATTATATAAATATTGAAGTTCATTTTTTGTAACATGCGCTTTTTCTATCTTTATTCCAGCATTAAAGGTAATATCGATTGTAGAATTAGTTTTCAAGTTTTTTAATTTAGTTCTTACAAAAGCACTACCTTTCCCCGGTTTAACATGTTGAAACTCTAACACCTGATAAATGTTTCCTTCATATAAAATTGTCATTCCATTTTTTAAGTCATTTACATTTATCATTCTTAATCAACCTTTCTTTCTTTATGTATAGTCGTCTTATTACATTTTTTACAATATTTATTTATTTCTAATTTCTCTTCAGTATTTTTTTTATTTTTACTAGTAATATATCCAATTGTTTTACATTCCGTACATTGTAAAGCTATACCTTCTCTATTTCCTTTTTTTGCCACTTCTATCCCTCCTTAAATCATATGTATTATATCACGTTTATTTACTAATTCAAAGGATTTTTATTGTTCTTTGTATATATTTCTTTTTAAATCTCTTTCTTTTATCGTTTGCCTTTTATCATATAATTTTTTACCTTTTGCCAAACCTAAAAGTATTTTTGCTTTTCCTTTTTTAAAATATAGTTTTAAAGGAATTAATGTATATTTATTCAATGTTATTTCTTTTTCTAATTTTTTTATTTCACTTTTGTGAAGTAACAGTTTTCTTTCTCGAGTTTCTTCATGATTAAAAATGTTCCCTTCTTCATATTTGGCTATAAACATGTTTATTAGGAATACTTCACCATTTTTTATTCTTCCATATGAATCATTGAAGTTTGCTGACCCTTTTCTTATGCTTTTTATTTCTGTTCCTTTTAATTCTATTCCACATTCATATTCATTTACTATTGTATAATTATATTTTGCTTTTCTGTTAATTATTTCCATCTTTCACCTTTTTTACTAATGTAAAATCAACTGTTCTTTGTTCTTTACTTGCACCTATACATTCTACCCTTACTTTATCTCCCAAACGAAATGCAATTTTTTTATTATTAGCAACAAACGCCATTAAGTCCTCTCTAAATGTATAATAATCTTCTAATGTTTCTAGTTTTACTAAACCACTTATTAAATTATCTGTTTCCACAAAAAAGCCGTTTGCTAACATTCCGTCTATTACTGCATCATATTCTTCTCCTATGTGATTTTCCATATATTCTGCAATTTTCATATCATTTACTTCATGCTCACAATCATCTGCTGTCTTTTCTGTTTCTGAAATACGTTCTGTTATATATAATAAATTTTGTTTTAAAGCTTCACAAAATGCATTATTAGTCTGCTTAAATATCGTTTCTCCTATTATGTAGTGTAATTCTAAGTCGCTAAATCTTCTTATTGGTGAAGTAAAGTGTGTGTAATCTGTACTTGCTATTCCAAAATGTCCTATATTTGTTGTATCATATACTGCTTTTTGCATACACCTTAATAAATGTTTATTTAATAATTCATAAGCAGAATGATTTTCTAACTGACTTAAAATATTTTGTATATCTTTAGGTGTTATATTATTGTAATCTATTTTGCCAACTATATGACAACCTAACATACCTGCAAATTTAATAAATTCCTTAATTTTTTCAGGTGATGGACTTCCATGAACTCTGTAAATTGATGGAACGTTATGCTCGGTCATTGTTCTACTTACACTTTCATTTGCCACAACCATAAAGTTTTCAATTAGCTGTTCGGCTAAATCTTGAACTCTTTTTTTGATGTCTATTACTTTCCCATTCTCGTCAACAATTAGCTTTACTTCACTTGATACAAAATCTATTTCTCCACGGCGTGTTTTGTTCGCTTTTAATATTTTTGATAATTCATGCATTTGTAATAATGTTTCTTCATATGGTTTGTATTCTTCTTCACAATTCCCTTTTAGTACTTTATTAACACTTTCATAAGTCATTTTCTTTCTAGATTTAATTATACTTCTAAATAGTTCTTTATGTACAACATTACCCTCTTTATCAATTTCCATTTCTATGCTCATTGCGCATCTATCAACGTTTGGATTTAATGAACAAATTCCATTTGATAGTTCAACTGGCAACATAGGTATTACTCTATCAGCTAAATATACTGAATTTCCTCTTTCTAATGCTTCTTTTTTTAAAGCACTTCCTTCTTTTACATAGTAACTAACATCTGCAATATGAACTCCTAATAAATAATTACCATTTTGTAACATTTCTAAACTAATAGCATCATCAATATCCTTAGTATCACTACCATCTATAGTAAAAATTTCTTTATCTCTTAAATCTTTCCTTCCTTCAAAGTCTTTGGGTAAAACTGTTTTTGGCATTAACTTAGCTTCTTGTAATGCTTTTTCACTAAATTCATATGGAATATCAAATTCTGCAACTATTTTTAATATGTCAATATCTGGACTATTCTTATGTCCAACTCTTGACTTTACTTTCGCATAAATAACATTCCCAACCTCAGCTACGACTTCTAATTTAACAATCTCTCCATCAAGTAAGCCTACTTCTTCACCACTATCTAAAACCACTTTAAATGGTAAATCTTTTAACATTTTTAAAGAATAATTACCTTCACTATCTATCAACACTTCAGCCAAAGCATTTCCAAGGCCCCTTTTAATTATTTTTCTAACTTTGCCTTCATATATATTTCCTTTGTCACTAACCACTTCACATATAACTGTATCCCCATTCAATGAGCCCTTTAAATTTTGTTTGTTTATAAACAAATCCCTTTCAGGAAGTAATACATAGCCATTTCCTGACCTAGTTATTTCAATTTTCCCTTTTTTAAACTTGCTTCTTTCAAAAGGCATATAGCAGTTATCTCTTTTTGATACTATCTCTCCTTCTTTAAGTAATTCATCTATTGAACCTAGCACTTCTTCTAGGTCTTCTTTTGAATAGTCATCTTTTATGGTTCTCATTATTTTCATAGCATCAATACTTTTTTGTGAATTTCTAATTACCTGTAAAACTTTTTCTTTCAATTTATACCACCTGTCTATATAATATCATAAATTAATATTTTTAAAAATAAATGTGTAAAAAAAATAATTTTTATAAAACTATCTTTTTCTTAATTCTTCATTTAATAGTTTTGCTGTCAGTCCAGGATTAAATTTTCCCTGTGATGCTTTTAAAACTTGACCTACTAAATAACCTACTATATTTGTTTTCCCGTTTTTGTAACCATTTACTGCTTCAATGTTGTCGTCTAATACTTTTTGTATTAAATCTATTATTTCTTCTTCGTTACTATTTTGCACAAAACCTTTTTCTTTTATTATTTCTTCAGGATTTTTCTTTTCTTCAAGTACTAATGTAAATACTTCTTTTGCTTGTTGTGAAGATATTTTTCCTGTTTTAACACTATTGCATATTTCTGTTAGCATTTCGGGTGTCATGTATATATATTTGATTTTTATATCATTTTTATTTAAATAACCTAATAATCTTGTAGTTATCCAATTTGATGCTTCTTTTGGTTCACAGTTTAGTTTTATGCATTTTTCAAAATAATCTGAAATGTCTTTTTCTTTTACTATTGTTTCAGCATCTTTTGTATTTATGTTGTATTCTTTTATGTATTTTTCTTTTCTTTCGTTTGGTAATTCTGGTATTAACATGCGTATTTCGTCTAGCCATTCTTGTCTTACTTTGAATTTTGGTATATTTGGTTCGATAAAATATTTGTAGTCTATTGCATCTACTTTGCTTCTCATATATACAGTTTCTTGTTTTTCGTCATCCCATCTTCTTGTTTGTTGTTCCATTTCGTCATATGTTCCGTTTTCTTTTGCTTCAATTTGTCTTTTTATTTCATAATTTATTGCGTCTTTTACTGCTGAAAATGAATTTACGTTTTTTATTTCTATCTTTGTTCCCCAGTTTTCTTCTTTTGTTTCATCTAGGTTCTCGTCCATTATGCTTACATTTACATCGCATCTTATTTGGCCTTTTTTTGAGTCGCCTTCACTTATATTTGTATATTGATATATACTTCTCATTGTTTCTAAAAATGCTACTGCTTCTTCTGCATTTTTAAAGTCTGGATATGTTACTAATTCTAGTAGTGGTACGCCTGCACGATTGTAGTCTATTGTAGATGTACTGTCTTTATGGTCTAAACTTGCTGCATCCTCTTCTAAATGTATGTTATTTATTCTAACTTTCTTTAGTTCTCCATTTACATAATAGTCTAGATGACCATATATTCCTACTGGCGCTGGTTTTGTTTCTTGTGTTATTTGATAACCTTTTGGTAAATCTGGATAGTAATAATTTTTTCTTTCAAAATATATGTATTCTGGTTGTTTACAGTTTAATATTATACTAGCCATTAATGCTTTTTTTACGGCTTCTTTGTTTACTACTGGTAATGTTCCAGGAAATGCCATGTCAACTGGTCTTACATTTTCGTTTGGTGTCGTACTATAACTGTTTTTAGCACTTGAAAATGCTTTTGTGTTCGTTCCTGTTATTTCACAGTGCATTTCTAAACCTATAAGTGCTTTATATTTCATCGTTATTCTCCTTTGCTATTTGATTTTTGTAATTCATTTTGTTTTCAAGTTGACATGCTATGTTAAGTACTTTTTCATCTTCATAGCAATTTCCTGTTATATTAACTCCTACTGGTAAATTATTTATAAATCCGTTGGGTATTGTTATTGATGGAAATCCGCCAAAATTTCCAACTTGTAAATGTTCTTCTAGTGCTTTTGTACTATCATCTATTACATCTTTTGCTTCTTTAAGTAATGGTGCTGGGCCTGTTCCGACTGGTAAAATAATTGCATCGTATTTTTGAAATGCTTTTTTCCATTCGTCTACTAATAATCTTCTTACTCTTTGTGCATTAAAGAAATATCTGTCTTTGTTTTCTTTTTGTAATACGTATGATCCAATTATAAAACGTCTTTTTATTAGTGGCGAAAAGTTTTTAGTCCTATAATTTTTTATTATTTCTACATAATTTTTTCCTTCTTCTCTTGGGCCAAAAATTATTCCAGTTAGATTAGACATGTTCGATGTTGCTTCAGCACATGATATGACAACATAAGTTGAGGCGATTGCATTTAATAGTTTTTCATCGATGCTGATTTCTTCAACTTCTATTCCTAATTCTTTACATATGTTTAGTGTATTTTTAAAATTTTCTAAATGTTTTTTTAATGTTTCATCTGCATTTTTATGGTATTCTACATTACATAATTCTTTTATGTATGCTAGTTTTTTCCCTTTTACGTTTTCATAAAGTGATTTTGTTAAGTCAATCTTACTTGAGTCCCAAGTTGTCATGTCATTTTTATCTTTGCCTTTCATTGCATTCACTACTATTGCTGCGTCTTCTACATTTCTCGTTAGTACTCCACAGTGATCTAAACTACTTGCAAAAGGAAATAATCCATATCTTGATATCATTCCATATGTTGGTTTGTATCCTACTATTCCACAGTAGGCTGCTGGTTTTCTAATTGAGTCTCCTGTATCACTACCTGTTGCATATGGGTAGACTCCTGCGGCTACTGCGCATGCTGATCCGGCAGATGATCCAGCACACATGTGTAAAGGATTCCATGGGTTTTTTACTATTCCAGTGTGGCCTGTTGTTCCTGTTCCACCCATTCCAAATTCGTCTAATACTGTTTTATTTACTATTATTGCACCTTTGTTTAATAGATTTTCTATGCTTGTCGCATTAAAAAATGGTATATAATCTCTTAATGTGTTGCTAGATCCGGTGCTTAATATTCCTTTTGTGCTATAGTTATCTTTTACACCAAATGGAATTCCAGATATTAGTTCTTCTGTCACTTCTTTTGGCTTTGCACCATCTAGTATTGTTACAAATGCATTATATTTTTCTTGTATTTCATGACTCTTTTTGATTGATTCATCTATTAATTCTTGTGAACTAACCTTTTTTTGAACGAGATCTTTGTGTATTTCTTTTATGCTTTTATCCATATACGACATTATCCCACCACCTTTGTAACTTCTATTTCTCTATCACTTACTTCGTCACAATTTTGTAATAATTCTTCTATTTTAATACTTTCTTCAATCTCATCTTCTCTCAAATCCACATCAAAATCATCTAAACAAAATGACATTGGCTCAATTTGTTCAATATCTGGAATTGTATTTATAATATCTATATTTTTATCAATTGTTTCAAATTCACTTAATACCATGTCACTTTCTTCTTCAGTTAAGCCTATCAGTAATTTATCTGCATAATCTATTACCATTTCCTTTGTAAACTTGCTCATTATTTCCTCCTAAAATATCTACCATTTATATTTATTTAAAATTTTTAACCGGTGCAAATGTTTTTCTATGTTCTTCTAATATTCCATATTTTTTAATTGCTTCAATATGTTTTTTAGTACCATACCCTTTATTACTAGCAAAATCATACATTGGATATTTTTCATTGAGTTCATACATCATTTTATCTCGAATTACTTTAGCAACAATGCTCGCTGCAGCTATACTTTGACTTTTCGAATCACCTTTTATAATAGAAATTGAAGGAAAATCCACATCCAACTTCATCGCATCGATTAATAAATAATCCGGTTTAATGCTTAAATGATTCACAGCCTCTTTCATAGCTTCTTTAGTGGCCTCATAAATATTAATTTCATCAATTCTTTTACTTGAAATAACTCCTATTCCAATAGAAATAGCATTATCACAAATAATTTTATATAAAGCATTTCGCTTTTTTTCACTTAATTTTTTAGAGTCATTAATATTTTTGTCATAAAAATCTTTCGGAAGTATAACTGCAGCAGCAACAACAGGCCCAATCAATGGCCCGCGTCCAACTTCATCAATGCCAGCAATATAATTTATACCATCAGAAAATAACTTTTTTTCATAAAATAACATCTCATTCATAAATCATATTATATCATTTTAAAGCTTAAAAAAAAAGTTTAATAAAAATAAACTAAAATTAATTCAATTTCAAAAGTAAATTGATATTTAAGATAAGATTATACAATTTAGTATGTCACAAGATTTAGTCAAGGACGA
>CALVVO010000021.1 GCA_944363885.1 uncultured Bacilli bacterium
AGAAAAATAAATTTAGTTCAAGGTTTTCATTCCTATGTGTGCCTTGAACGTAGTGAAAGGAATGAAACTTTATATGAGAATATTAATTGTTGAAGATGAATTTAATATTGCTGATGCGGTTGCAACAAGGTTAAAAGAAGAAAATTATGATGTTGATATTTCTACTGATGGTGTTGATGGACTTGATAATGCTTTGACTGACATTTATGATTTGATTATTTTAGACGTGATGCTACCAAATATTGATGGCTTTACTATTTTATCTAAATTAAAAGAAAATAATATTGGGGCCAGTGTTATTATGTTAACAGCTAGAGATAGTTTGGAAGATAAACTAGTGGGTTTTTCTGATGGAGCAGATGATTATATAACAAAGCCTTTTCACTTGGAAGAATTGGTCGCTAGAGTTAATTCTAAATTGAGAAAAAATAGTAACGGATTAGATAGTAATTTATTGGAAGTTTTTGATTTAAGTTTAAATTTGAAAACTGCGGAATTAAGTTGTAAAATAACTAATGATTCTATAATGGTTATGTGTAAAGAATTCCTAATATTAGAATATTTAATGAGAAACTCTAATCAAATTGTTACTAAAGATAATTTATATGATAAAGTTTGGGGAATTAATAATGATTCAATCTCAAATAATTTAGAAGCTTATATTTCTTTTATTAGAAAAAAGTTAAATATAATTGGTTCAAATGTTAATATAAAAGCTATTAGGGGTCTTGGTTATAAATTAGAGGTGAAAAATGAAAAAGTTGAAAAATAAAATATTTTTAGTGTTGTTTTCAATGCTAACTATTTTTGTTTTGATGATTTTAATTATTTATAACGTTATCTTATATATAAATGAATTTAATGGATTAAAAGAAAGTGTGGATACAATCGAATCTATTACTTCTAGACCATTTTATCAAACTGATTTTTATGATAAAGAGTTGTTGTTTATGGATTTAGATGTTTATATTATAAGATTTGATAGTGATATGAATATAACTTCTGTTTATAATTATTCAGATGATGATTTAACTAGTGAAGATATTGTAAATATTACAAAACAATATAATAAAAGTTATTCTCGTTTAGAACAAATCAACCTTTTTTCTGCTAAATATGTGTTGTTAATGAATCCTCGTAATGAACTTATTATTATTAATATTGAAGATATTAATGCTAAGTTAGTATTATCTGCCCAAGTATCTATCCTGATTTTTGTACTAATAGAACTTCTAACTGTTTATATAGTAAAAATGTTGACTAATTGGTTGATTAGGCCTGTAGAGGAAGCTTTTTTAAAACAGAAACAATTTATTTTTGATGCTTCTCATGAACTTAAAACACCACTTTCTGTTATTATGACTAGTGCTGAATGTT
The DNA here is from genome assembly GCA_944363885.1 of uncultured Bacilli bacterium. Classification (GTDB taxonomy): domain Bacteria; phylum Bacillota_I; class Bacilli_A; order RF39; family UBA660; genus CALVVN01. The sequence goes on from CALVVO010000021.1 coordinate 1,378, forward strand.
TGTCTAAAAATCCTAAAGAAACAAAGTGGTTAGATAATATACAGTCTGAAACTGAACGAATGAATAAACTTGTTTTAGATTTATTAAATCTTGCAAAGTATGATAATTCTTATGAAAATAGGGTTTTATCAGTTATTGATTTATCTAAATTGGTTGAAAAAAGTGTCTTAACTTTTGAAAGTTTAATTTATGATAAAGGGCTTAATCTCAAATACCATATTGATCAAGATGTTAATTTTAAGTGTGTGGATAGTGAGATGAAACAGTTAGTTGAAATTTTAGTTGATAATGCTATTAAACATGCTTATGATAAGTCTACTATAACTGTTGATTTGATTAAAAAGAAAGATGAAATTTCATTGGTTGTTAAAAATCGAGGGGATAAAATACCTAAGGAAGAACAATCTAAAATTTTTGAAAGATTTTACAGATCTGATAACTCAAGAAATAGAAATGAAAATAGGTTTGGACTAGGTTTAGCTATTGCTAAAAATATTGTGTTAAGTCATAATGGTAAAATTTATGTGGAATGTAAAAATGGTTATACTTCATTTATTTCAACTTTTAAAGTAAAAAATTAATTTTTTTACTTTTTTTAATCTTTATTTAATCTTCCTAAAATATAATATTTATGTTTTAAAGGAGTGAGTAATAATGAAAAAAAATAATTTAATTGAAGGTTCTGAAGTAATTAAGAAAAATACTGTTAATAATGATAATAAGAAATCTAAAACGACTAATCGTATTTTGATTGCCATTATAATTTTTCTAGTGTTATTTATTTTTGTTGTAACTTATTTGTTGGTTTTTGATTATAATTTGTTTGAATCTTTAAAGGATAAAGTTACTAATAAAGATGATATACAACTTAACTATACTGAAGTTGTTGATTCTAATTCTGATGGTATTTATATAACTGATGTGTCTGATATTGTTGAAAATGTAATGCCTTCTATTGTTGCAATTACATCAAAGACTTTAATTAGTACTGGTAATTATGGCCCTTGGTTTGAATGGAATAATCAATCGCAGTATACTGAAGGTGCTGGTAGTGGTATTATTATTAGTAAATCTGATGATAAACTTTATATTTTAACAAATAATCATGTCGTTGAAGGTTCTTCTGAATTAATTGTTCAATTTATTAATGAAAAGTCAGTGGATGCAACTATTGTTGGTACTTCTGAACGTAAAGATTTGGCAGTTATTTCTATTCCATTAAGTGATTTGGATGATGATACTATAGATTCTATAAAGATTGCTACAATTGGCAGTAGTGATGAACTAAAAGTTGGAAATGGTATTATTGCTATAGGAAATGCTTTGGGTTATGGTCAATCTGTTACAACTGGTGTTGTAAGTGCTTTGAATCGTGAGGTTACTATTGATGATTATACTTATGAAATGATTCAAATAGATGCAGCAATTAATGGTGGTAATAGTGGTGGAGCTTTACTAAATTCAAAAGGTGAAGTTGTCGGAATTAATTCTGCTAAATATTCTTCTAGTGGGACTTATTCATCAGCTAGTATTGAAGGAATGGGATTTGCAATTCCTATTAGTGATGTTGAAGATTTGATTGTTGATTTGATGAATGGCGAAGAGGATAGTAATGGTGTTACTATTGGGATAGAAGGATATATGACAAATACTGGTATTAATTATAATTTTCCTTTAGGTTTCTATATCTCTTCTATATTACCAGATGGTAATGCAGCTAATTCTGATTTGGAAATTGGACAAATTATTACTAAAATTGATGGCGAAGAGATTGAAAGTTTTAGCGATTTAAGTAACGCTTTATATGAAAAAAGTATAGGAGACTCTGCTACTTTAACAGTTAAGTATATCGATGGAAATCATTATTCTGAGAAAGAAGTAGTAATAAAATTTGAGAAGTAAAAAAAACGCTTAGTATTTTTCTAAACGTTTTTCTATGTACGTAATTATTTTATAAATTAATATTGATAGAATAATTAAAATAAATATTCCTGCCATGACTAAATCTAAATTAAACACTTGTGAACCATATAATATTAAATAACCTATTCCTGCTTTGCTAGTTAAAAATTCTCCCATTATTATTCCTACTAAACATAATGCCGTGTTAATTTTTAGTGTGTTAACTATCGTTCTTATGTTTTGTGGGAAAACTAATTTTAGAAATATGTCTCTGTTACTAGCATTAAAAGTTTTCATGAGTTTTATTTTGATCGGTGGAGTATTTTTAAAACCATTGTAAATTGATTGTATGCTTACTATTATTGTAATTAATATTCCCATTGTTATTATGCTTTTTTCATTTGCGCCTATCCAAATTATTAATATTGGTCCAAGCGCTACTTTAGGTAAACTATTTAATAAAGTTAAATATGGATCAATGACTTTAGCTAAAAAGTCACTTTTGTACAATATTATTGATATTAATATTGATATAATTAATGTTAATGTAAAAGCAAGTATTGTTTCATACAATGTTACCCAAATGTGATTAAATAAATTATTTGTGTTATATAAGTTTATTATTGTTTTTATTATATTTGATGGCGAACTGGTTATAAATGTGTTAATCATACCATGTTTGGCTAATAATTCCCAAACTGTTATGAATAATATGAAGATTGCTAGCTGAGTAAATAGTATTAGCCTTTTTTTTCTTTTGTGTTTTCTTTGATATTCAGACATTTTTATCTAAATCCTTCCAAAGTGCATCATAGTAATATGCAAATTCTTTAGCTTTTCTGTTTTCAATCGGTGTTGATTTATTGGTGAGGGTTATTGTATATATTTTTTTTACTTTTCCTGGTCTTTTACTTAATACTATTATTCTGTCTGACATGCTTATCGATTCTGCTAAATCGTGTGAAACCATAACTACTGTAGTGTTTTCTTCTTTTATAATCCTGTAAACATCATCACTTACCTGAAGCCTTGTCTGATAATCAAGTGCACTAAATGGTTCATCCATTAATAAAACGTCAGGCTTTGTAGCTAGTGTCCTAATTAAAGCAACTCTTTGCCTCATTCCTCCAGATAAACTTTTAGGATATTTATCTTTAAAATCTTTTAGACCATACTTATCTAATAAATTAATTGTATAATTCTTTGTTTCTTTATTTAATTTTTTTAATATTTTTAAACCTAGTAATGCATTTTCTTCAACAGTTAGCCACTCAAACAGGGCATCCTCTTGTAACATATAACCTATTTTAATATCTTTATCAAGTATAATTTTTCCGTTATAGTCTTTATCTATTCCATCTAATATGTTTAATATTGTGCTTTTACCACATCCGGATGAACCTATAATTGTTAGAAATTCATTTTTATGTATATCAAAATTAATGTTATTTAGTGCTATTACATTACCATCTGAACTCTCATAAATTTTGTTTAAATTTTTAATTTGAACTAGTGTGTCCATTATATTTGTTACTTACAATAGTATTGTAATCCACTTCAACTTCAAGTGCATCATTGTATTTCATTAAATCTATCAAGTTATTGTATGCTTCTTCACTTATGTAAGTGTTTTCCCACCAGGAATCTGCTTCTCTATATCTTTTAACGATTTCTGTTAAGTCTTCTAAACTTGTGTCTGCAAAACTATTTAATATGCTTTTTGCCACTGTTTCGTCGTCGTGTTCCATTACGTATTTTATCCCTTTATCTATTGCTTTTGTAAATTTTTTAATTGTTTCTTCATTATTTTCTAAATAGCTTTTTTTAGTGTGAAATACTGTGTATGGCACTTCTCCACTCATTAAACCCACTGAGGCTAGAACGCATCCGTAGCCTTCTTTTTCTAGTGATAATGCTGTTGGTTCGAATAGATTAACAAAATCTGCTTGTTTTCCTATATAAGCTCCGCTTAATGAAGCAAATTCTACTGATGTATCTAATATTACATCTTTGTCTGTTAATCCATTTTTGTATAAGCCATAATTGAACACCATTGCTGGCATTCCTCCTGTTCTACCAACTAAAACACTTTTGCCTTTTAAGTCTTCAATAGTAAATGTGTCTTTTAAGCTGCAGTCGCCAAATAAAAATTGTCCGTCTCTTTTTGTTAATGCTGCGAAAGATATTAAGTAGTCTTTTGCTCCATTATCATATACATAAAGTGTTGCTTCTAATCCACTTAAACCTATTTGTGCATCTCCTGATAATACTGCGCTTCCTACTTTATCTGCTCCGGAAGTTAGTATTACTTCTATATTTAGTCCTTCTTCTTCAAAATAACCTTCATTAATTGCTACGTACCATGGTGCATAAAACACTGAGTGTGTAACTTCTGCAACTGTTATGTTTGTCATGTTTTTATCTTCGTCGCAACCACTTAACATAAAACTAGCAATTATTAACATTGAAATTATAAAAATTTTTTTCAAATATAATCCCTCTCTTTCATTTGTATTATATGTCTATATTATGATTTGGTTAAATTTGAAAAATGTCTTTATATGTTTTATAATATTATTGTATTATGAAAGATAATGTGATTGTTTTAAAAATTTTAAGGCCTTTAATTAAGTTTGCATCTAAATTTATATTGCGAGCTGAGTTTAACGGGCTAGAGAATATTCCTGATGATGGTGGGGTTATTTTAGCAGGTACTCATACTCATATTTTTGATTGCTTGTTACTTATTTCTGCGTCTAAAAGGTTACCTCATTTTATTGTCAAAAAAGAACTTTATAATAAAAAAATTGGTGCTTGGTTTTTTGGTAATGCGGGTACTATCCCTGTTGATAGAAGTAAAAAGAATCCTGATGCCATGAAATATGCTAAAAAGGAACTAAATAGTGGAAAAGTAATTGCTATTTTTCCAGAAGGTACAATTAATAAAACCGAGGATAATATTATGCCATTTAAGTATGGCGCGGTTAAATTGTCTGTTGATACAAATTCGCCTATTGTTCCTTTTGTTATTTTTGGAAAATATAAGTTTTTTAAAAAAAATGTTTCTATTACTTTTTTGAAACCTATGAAAATTTCTAATGATGTTGATAAGTATAATAAAATGTTGATGAATATAATTAATGATGAGATTGTGAGGAGGAAAAATGGAAAAGAAGAAAAGCGATAAGATGTTGGGGCTTAGATTTCTAAGGTGTATTTTGAAACCACTCTTTATTGCGTATTATAATCCTAAAATAATGGGAAAAGAGAACATACCTAAAGATGGGCCCATTCTGATATGCGCTAATCACATACATTTAATGGATCAATGTATGCCATTAATCAGTACTAAAAGGGTTGTTAAGTACATGGCTAAAAAGGAATATTTTGATGATAAAAAAGTGAGTTGGTTTTTTAAAATTGCTGGATGTATTCCTGTTAATAGGCAAGCGAAGGATGATGTCGCAACTAATGCTGCTTTAAATTTTTTGAATTCTGGTGGTGCTATAGGTATCTTTCCTGAGGGTACTAGAAACAAAACTGAGAAGATTATTCAGGATTTTAAATTTGGTGCGGTTAGTATGGCACAAAAAACAGGTGCAAAAATAGTTCCATGTGGTATTTATGGAAATTATAAATTTAGAAGTAAAAATTTAGCTATGGTTATTGGTAAACCTTTTGTTGTTAATAAGAATGATGATTTATCCGTTGTAAATGATAATTTTCAAAAAAAAATTATTAGGTTGATTAATGAAGCAAAAAAACTTTCAGAAAAAAAATAACTTGATTTAACTCAAGTTATTTTGATTTTCATTAATATGATATTTTTTCTTTTCTTTCATCATAAATTCTGTTATTACGGTTTCTATTTCAATTAATCCTTTTGGGTCAATATTTGATAAATGCACTTTTTCTTTAACTGTATCTATGATTACATCGCCCCATATTAATCCATTCCTTACTTGCAAATCATTATATAAGTCTGGTGTTATGGAATAATAGAAATATCCAAATACCACTCTTTTTTGTCCTATAACTAATCTTTTGTTTGTGACAGCAATTACACATGTAGTAATTATGTCTAAAGGATTATCATTTTTTTGTCCACAAAAAGCATACAAAACTCTTTCCCCTGGATTCAAATGCATCTGAACTATTTCAGAGTTTTTCTTCAACCTCCAAGCTATTGTACGTGGATATTTTTTTTTGAATTTTTTTACTTTATTATAGACTTCATTTTGATCCATTTTTATCACCTAATTATTCGGTATAATTTCTCCAATTGCGCTTACCTCAGTAACAAAATATGTCCCCTGTGCTGTATTTGGTGCATCTTCTTTCACCCATGCATACAAATCGAATATTTTTTGTTCTCCTACAGGGATTAGAATATTACTAGCAAGTTTGAAATCAGTCAACGTTGAATATGATTGCACAGTTGGAGTGAGACCGTCTTCACCGAAGGCAACCATTATATTACTGTATTCTGTTTCTGTATAATCTGAATAATCCGGAAATTCTGTATTTAATATAAATTCTGTATCTGGCTCCAGCTTAACACTGACATATAAATCATAATCGCCGGTGTTCTCTAAAATAAATTTGTATGGAGTTGTATTTAATCCTTCCTCTTGGCTCATTGGGTACACTTTAACTGGTATAGTTTCTCCTGCTTCATTAGTTTCTGTACCAATTATATTTCCTAAATTTTGAACTAAAGTATTACAAGATGAGTCAGCACAAAAGGACATTGCTATATCCCCAAAATTTATAACATTCGCCTCTCCTTCTTCTACATCCATAAAAACCGAATATGAAAAAGCGATTAACCCCAATGTTACTAGGATAATAGTCAAACTTGCAATCATTATTTCTCTTTTAATTAACGCACGCAAATTCACATTACACCACCAGTCTATATTATCTATTTATTATTTTATAACATTATTATAGCTTTTTCAACTATTTAGTGTATTAATTTTGTTTAAAATAGTAAAATGTATATTTAATGTTTTATTTTGTTCATTATTAGAAGCCTCTTTGTTTAGCCAAATATAAATTTTATTACTATTAATAGAATTCTTCTCTATCATGTTTGTATCAATTAAAAAGTATTTAATATAATCGTCTTCTGCATAGTAACAGTCACTTAATTTTAATGTTGTTCCATTTATGTTTATCATTACGTAATCTATCTCTAGTGTCGAATTTTTTTCTACTGTTAACATCAGATTATATTTTTTATTTTCTTTAGAGTTATTTATTACATTTATAACTGAATAATCTAAATTATTTATTGCATACTTTTCTGTCATTGGCTGCAAATTATTTAAATTAGCTTTTTTTTCGTAATATAATGTAACTTCACTTGCTCTATAATTATTATAATATTCAGCAATTCTTGCTCCTTCACTTTCTCTTATCATGTTCATAACTGGATATGTAAATATTACTATACATATTAATGATATTATTTCTATAGTGCATTTAGTTAGTTCTTTGTTTATACTCATTTTATACCTCTTTTGTTTTCAAGTAACTTATTCTAACATCATTTTTTTTCTTTGTAAATAAAAAACGGCTTTTGCCGTTATATGTTATTTAATTTTTGCGTATCTGATAATTTTTTCTTTTTCTTTTTGTTGATTTCTTCTACTTCTATTTTTTCTATTTTTATTTCTTCTTTTTTTTCTTTTTTTTCTTCTTGTTTTTCCTCGCTTTTTAATTCTTCTATTTTCTCTTTTTTATCCTCGTCTTCTTTATCTTTACTATGCTTGTTTTCGTAATCTTTTATAATTTTTTTATACAATTTTTTACTTTTATTTTTACTTATTAATACACATATTAAGATTATTAATAGTAGTACGCTTTCTGCACCTAATACTATTATTATAAATTGTAGGTTTTTAATGTTTCCATTCAAATAAACCGTTTCCTCATCAGTATACCTTGAAATTGTATTTTCTTTGGTGTCAATTTTATATATGTTTTCTTCTCCTGTTTCTATGTTTAAACCATATATAAGAAAGAAGTCGCTATTTTTATCTATTTTGTACCCTGTTAATTTTTCGCCATTTAGTTCAATTTCGTATTTTTGATAGTCTTCTGGATAATCATTATATTCTTTTGGATAAATTATTATATTATTAAATGTTAGTTCTTTATATGGAGTGAAAGTGTTGTTAACTTCATCATATATATAAAGACTAACTTCTTCTCCTTCAATTTTTATTCCAACTAATGTTAACTTTGTTATATCGCTTATAAATGCAGGAATTTCTTCATTATTTATGTTTATTGTGGTTTCATTAAATGTATTTGGCTTGGTAAGTGTTGATGCTCTTTTGACTATTGTTCCTGTTTTTCCATCTGTTGTTTCAACTGTTATTGGATTCGGATCTTCAACTTTGATGTTTATTTTATATTTTCTTTGACTTCCATTTTCTGCTGTTACTAATAGTTCAAATATGTTATCTCCTTCACTTACTTCTTTTTCTCCTGTACCAGTTAGTGTTGCGGATTTATCATTTACTTCAGCATTTAATGTTATTTTTTCTATATTACTTGGAACTGAAACCGTGTATTCAAGTGTTTCTGTATCAAACACGGGTGTCAATTCATATCCGTCCACTGTAATAGATTTTAAGCTATTATCTTTAGAGTAAGAAGCAATTAAATCTTCTTGAGTTATTAATTTAACTGTTTTTGACCCTGCTGTTAAAGTCATTAGGCTTTCATCCCATGCGTATGCTCGGTAAGATTTTACTGTTATATTAGTACTTCCTGAACTTAATGCTTTAAATGTGTATGTGTAACTTTTTGATTTGGTTGTTCCGTCACCATAGTCTACCACATTTGATGTCCCACTTTGCAATTTTAATTTATTTGAGTCGTAACTTATTGTGTATTGCCAGCTTCCTAATGCCGCAGTAGAAGAGATTTTTACTGTTACTTTAAATGTGTTTCCTACTACTACCGTGCTCGTCGAACTTGTAACACTAATTGTTCCACTTGAAGCATTTACTTGTAATATCCCTCCAAATGTTAGCACTATTCCTAATATAAATATACTTATCTTTTTTAACATTTTTTCACTCCTTTTTATAGTTTAATCTCATTTAATAAATGTTTTTGTATTCTTAATAAGTCTAGTATTGTTACTGAATTATCAGCATTAGTATCAGCAGCTTGTAGATAACTATTTGTTAGTTTGCTTGAATTTAATAAGTGTTTTTGGACCTTTAATAAGTCTAATATTGTTATTTCACCGTCTCCATTTGTATCTCCAGTTACAACTATTGTAAATGTTTTGCTTTCACCATTTGAACTTGTTATTTGTAATGTTTGCCCTGTGGCAAACGTTGAAGTGTTTGATATTGTTACTCCGCTTGCATTTTTGTATACTATGCTTGCATTTGGATCTGCTTGTCTAATGTTTAGAATTAATGAATTTGCACTTGTTCCTGTGCTTATGTTTTTCATATAGTTATCTGTTACTTTTACGCTCAATTTTGATAAGATATCGTTTATTGTTGTTACAGATTCTACTTTAATTATATGCACTGTATATGTTTTTTGATGTCCACTTTGTGCGGTTACAAGAATCGTTATTGTTGTCTTTTCTTCATTTAATTTAACGTTAGTTTCATATTTTGCAGTAGATGAACTTGCGTTTGTAACTGCATTTATTATTGCTGTGTCAGTATCTTTTGTTACATAAAAGTTATATTCCAAAACATCTGTATCAAAGTTATCTATGGTTTTGTTGTTAATCGTTATGCTTTTTAATGAATTGTCTGTATTTGCTATATTTGGTAACCCTGTTGAGTCTGGCATGTTGTTATAAACAGGGATTTCAAATGTATATGCATTTTCTAATAAACCTAGTTCTACAATTGTGTCATATATGCTTTCTCCTTCTTGTGTTGGCGCCATTATGTTTGTCATGTATTGATTAGTGTAATATGGCGCTGAAGCAGTATTGAATTTTTGGTAATATAGAGTGTTTTGCCCACTGCTTATGTAATTTGTTGAAATGAAGTTTGCTCCCCCTATAATTGCATCTTTTCTTGTTTTCCAAGGACGCCCAAATGTGTTAGATCCTCCACATTCAGCTCCAGCTGCATATTTTAATCCTTCCATCCATGATGAATTTGCGCCTATATTGTAATAGTTGTAGTATCCAGTTAATAAACATGTTCCGTAGTAACCAGTATACGTCCCTGTTATAGCTCCATAGTTTTCATTAGCTCCGCCTTCCTTGTATACTCTAGCTGCTAAGTGTAATGGACTAACATCATACTTTTCTGCTGCTTCAAGGAAATATCCTATGTATTCGTCACTTGATAAATATGATGAGCCAAAAAATGTTTTTAGTACTTCTGCTGTGTGATACTCTGGATCATAAGTTAAATCTTCAAACATGAAGATAAAAACGTCGCTTAAAAAGTTTCTGGGGTCTAAGAAATACGCGTCTACTGCACTATTGGTCATATACCAATTTCCGCCTTCTGTCCCTACTGCCCCGCTTGCAATATAATACTCTAACTCAGTTGTCGTCGTGCTTTCAATTTTATTATTACCTTGCTCGCCACTTACTACGTCATTCCAATTTAAACCTTTGTTTACGGCTACAAAATTCCATGTTGGATGGTCTCTGTGCATTCTCATTAAATATGGTATGTATGTTGCTGGAAATCCATTTTTTGATAATGTTTCAGCATATGCTTTTTCTTCTTCCGTGTATTCGCTACTGTTTAATGTCAACTCTTCGTATGTATTTATGTATGAACCGCATACATATCCTTTTTTACCATCATGATATGATACGTATAACCAGTTGCTAGAACAACCACTTGCTTGTGGATGTGTTGAAATTATATTTACTGGGGTTCCTGTAATTAGTTTATCTAATCTTGTTGAATTTCCATTTGGTAAACTTCTTACACTTATGAAACTTGAAGTGTTTACTTTGGCAAAATAGCCTCCAGTTACCGTCCCGCTTTCATTTTCTATTATACTTATATAAGTACTACATACATATCCTTCTTTGTTATTATATCCTGCTTTATACCACCCATCTGAACATCCTGTGCCTGTGTATTTATTTACATCTAAGATTATTATTTGAGTGTTATACTTTATTTTAGTTATTACATTATCGCCAGTATTTGGTGCACTTCTAAAATTAATCCCAACACTGTCATTAACTATTCCTATTTTACTCGCAAAAGTTTTAGGTATAAATAGAAAAAGTGACAAAACAAAAAATACTAATAATATTAATCTTTTCATTTTATCACCACCTTATTATATTAATTATATCAAAACATAAAAAATATGTCATTATTTAGACATATTTAGATCATAATTTATGTAAAGATTTAAATCAATCATCGTCAATTTCTTTGCTCTGTTTTTTTATTCTATTAATCTTATTTTTAATTGTAATTAATTTTAGTATTTTTACTATGTCATAAGATATAACAGCTAATGCTGGAATGAATATAGCTATGAACCATCCACCTTGGCTGGCTAGGAAAAATTGAACTCTTCCCAACGCAGGTATTTTAAATATAACTTTACCCACTATATTCTGTTCGTAAACATAATCATTATCAACGACAGCATTTGCATCACCTTTCGTTCTGTAACTAATACCTTCTTCAGTATTATATTTTTCAACTATTCTGTGAGTTATTGGCGTCCCATCAAAATAAACGTTGTTCGAATAGAATGAAATTACATCTCCAACTTGTAATGCTGAGGTATCTGTAGTTTTAACTACTACTACATCATATACATTGATATTTGGTGTCATACTTGGGCTTATAATAGTATATAAACTTATTGGTGGGGTTTTTCCCTTACTTTGAGCTATTTTGCCACTTACAAATATGGCTATCAGTGTTAATCCTATTATTACAAGTATAACTAATATTAATGTTGATAGCCATTTTAAAATGCTGTTAATAACTCGCAAAAATTTATTTTGTTTTATTGACATGCTATTCACCTTCATAATTATATTTATTTCCTAAAACCACTATCTTTCCGGAAAAGCTTTTTCCTTGGTTATCATTTTGATTGCTACCTGTTTCTTTAAATTTGACCTTTACTGTACATGTCTGTATGTCTCCTGAATTAATTACCCCGTCACCAATTTTGGAAGATATTGTCGGAACATTTAATTCACTTGATACATTAACAACCTTGTTATATTTACTTTCGTCCACTTCTTTTCCGTCTCTTTTTGCTACACATTCAATAGTATATACTAAATCATTATTTTGTATTTCATTTTTTTCTATTTCCCAATTTATGGAATAACTACCAGCTATGTTTTCTCCATCAGTAGTATTTCTAATTTCAAATATCATTTCGTCTTCCCAACCTGGTAATGCATCTTCTTTTACTATGTCCTTTTTAGAATTGTAAACAAGAAGTAAATCGGCAGTTTCCAATTTAACTTCTCCAGCATCTTCATTTCCACGTATTGTGGAAGTAAAAAACGAAAATGTTGTTCCAATAGTCATTATTACAAATGTACATAAAGACAAAGCAATTAAAATGTATATTTTTTTATTTTTATTATTCTCTTTTTCCATGTCTATTCTCCTACTTTATATATTATCATTATTTTCACTTGACTTCAATATTTTTTAGAAAATTGACATTATAAAAACGAAAAAAGTAGGAAAACCTACTTTATATCATGTTTTTTATTATTCAATTGTACACTACTATAAAAGTATCTTAAGGTTGAGTTGTTGTTCCACCAGGATTAGAATTGTTGTAATAAACTGTTCCGCCTGTAATTTTACATGTTACAACTGCAGATGCAGATTTGCCTTGTTGTGTATTTTGATTTTCGCCAGTTTCTTTGAATCTTATTGCAATTTTATATGTATCTGACCCATTACTAGCCGTGATGTTTCCAGTTACAACTTGTGTATTTGTTCCGACTGCAGTCCAACTTCCAGCCAAACTGTCAGCAGCACCATCAGCACCCACACGGAATTCCAAATCTGAAACATCACCTGTCTTATTGATTTCACATGTGTATGGAACTGATACGCTTCCTGTTACAGTACCTGAAATTGTAAAACTTGCGTCAGCGCTTTCCCATCCAGGTAATACATTTGCACCTGAAACTTGTGTTCCATTTAATTGTAATGCACTGATAGATGCTGTAGTAATATTAGCGCTTGCTCCATCTCCACTGATTGTCGTTGAGAACCATGCAAATGTTGCTCCTACTATTGCTACTAATAGTGTTGCAATTCCTATTACTGACAAGAATATTGTTTGTCCTTTGTTGTTTTCCATAGTTTGTTTACCTCCTTATCATATTAATCATATCAATTTTTAATGACTTTATCAAGTATAAAAAAGTAGGCAAGCCTACTTAAGTTTTTGTAATCCAACTATGTGTTGTTTTATATTAGTTTCCTGTTGGTTTAGTTGTTGTTCCACCAGGATTAGTATTGTTATAGTAAACAGTTCCGCCAGTAATTTCACACGTTACAGTTGCTGTAGCTGATTTACCTTGTTGTCCATCTTGATCTTCACCAGTTTCTTTAAATCTAACAGCAATTTGGTATGTGTCTGAAGGATTACTAGCTGTGATATTTCCAGTTACAACTTGTGTATTTGTTCCAATTGCAGTCCAAGAACCACCAGTACTATCATCTGCACCATCAGCACTAACACGGAACTCTAAATCAGTAACTTCGCCTGTTTTATTGATTTTACATGTGTATGGAACTGATACGCTTCCTGTTACAGTACCAGCTACTGTGAAATTTGCATCATCACTTTCCCATCCTGGTAATACATTTTCTCCTTCAACTTGAGTTCCGTTAAGAGTTAATGCGCTAATTGATGCAGTAGTGATATTTGCACTAGCTCCATCTCCACTGATTGTTGTTGAGAACCATGCAAATGTTGCTCCTACTATTGCTACTAATAATGTTGCAATTCCTATTACTGATAAGAATATTGTTTGTCCTTTGTTGTTTTCCATAGTTCGTTTACCTCCTTTACAATAACAATAATATCAATTCTTACTGATTTTATCAAGTCTTTTTTAATACTTTTTGTAAAAATTTTCACAAAGAAAAAAGCAGGAAATCCTACTTATTACTCTTTCATAACTTAACTATGTGTGTCATTTTATTGCGCTGTAGGCGCAGTATCTGTACCTGTTGGATTACTTGAGTTATAGTAAACTGTTCCACCAGCTAATGCACATGTTACTGTTGCTGTAGCAGTTTGACCTTGTTGATCATTTTGATCAGCTCCAGTTTCTTTGAATCTTAATGCAATGTTAAATACATCTTCACTATTGCTAGCAGTTATTGATCCAGTAACTATTTGAGTACTTGTACCAACAGTTTTCCATGTTCCACCAGTACTAGCTCCAGCATCAGCAGCACTAACACGATATTCTAAATCAGTTAATGTATTGTTTGATGTAATTGTACAAGTATAAGGAACTTCTACATCACCAGTTACAGTACCACTTATAGTGAATGTTGCATCGTTACTTTCCCAACCAGGTAATACATTTGTACCTGTAATAGTTGTACCTTCTAAACTTAATGCACTTACTTGAGCAGTAGTAATATTAGCACTAGCTCCATCTCCACTGATTGTTGTTGAGAACCATGCAAATGTTGCTCCTACTATTGCTACTAATAATGTTGC
>CALVVO010000022.1 GCA_944363885.1 uncultured Bacilli bacterium
AAAATTACAAACAAAAACGAGAATATTCTCTCGTTAATGTTTAATTTTTTTTGAGACATTTTCCCAAATTATTGACAATATTCTTTCTTTATTTTACATTTATTAATAGTAATTTATAAATTTTAAAAAAGATTATTATTAAATTTATTATTGTAAATTATTATTTATTTAAATACAATATTGCTTAATAAAATTTATACTTTGTATTATTCTATTAAATTACTCTTTTGGCTGATAATATTAATTTATTTAATTTTATTAAATTAATATTAAGTTATAAATAAATTACATTGAATAATTAACATGATATGGTAAACTCTATATGTAGAATGACGTTTATCGCGTATTATATTTATTAAATATATGTATCTGTGAGTGTTTATTTGTCAATTTAAAATAATTGACAAATAATGAAAAATAGTATATCATTTTTATTAGCAATGGAGTAGTACTCAAGAGGCTGAAGAGGCGCCCCTGCTAAGGGTGTAGGTCGGGAAACTGGCGCGGAGGTTCGAATCCTCTCTACTCCGCCATTAAAGTATTTGTTCGCAAATGCGTTTTTTATTTAAATTAAAACTTGCTAAATTGGCAAGTTTTTTTACATTTCTTTTTCTAAAGATTCTATCTTTTCTTTTACTTCTTTGCTTATTTTATCAAAAATCGTTATATTTACACCGTCATTTATATTAAAAGTATAATTATTCTTCAAATTTTTATTATTGTAATCTTTTACAATTTCATTTAAACCATAAGTTATATCTCTTTCGTAGCATGCAATGATATTATCGGATTTATCCATACAGTCACTTATAACATATTTATCATTTTCTTCTGCACTTTTAATAATTCCTTCACTACTATTATTTGCTAAATCAAAGATAATATCAATTCCACTGTCATACATACTATTTGCTTTTCTACGCGCTAATTCTGTATCTTCTAAATCCTCGCTTTTATTTTGATAATAACCATTAAAATAAGTTTCTTTTCCCATATAGTCAACAGTAATAATTACACTATTATTAGCTGTAAGCGCGCCGTCGCTAAATCCGCTTACTAATTCTTCATTAATTTTTTCATCTGTTCCTATAATACCTAAATTATTAGTTACAGTAGAGCTTCCAGCGAGATAACCAAGTAAATACCCAGCATTATACATATCATATTTTACACCAACTAAATTATCTAACTCTTCTTCATAGAGAGACCCCAAAGTTATAAAAGTTACATCTTTATAGTTTTCTGCAAACATTTTCATCTCTTTACTAGAAGCATAAGCCACGATTAAACTCGCTTTTACTTTATCAATAGCATAATTAATTCTCTCATTAAAAGTAAGACCATCAAAATTTACATTATCAACAGCTATCCCTTCAACTTCACTAACTTCATCAAATAAATAATCTAGGTAAACGTCTTCAGTAGTGTGTGTCACATCAGCAACAACTACCAATTTGTCTCTATTTATATAAAGAGCTAATGCAAATATTCCCAAAAGTACAACAATCCCAATTATCGACATAATTTTTTTCTTTTTACTCATACTATTCTCCTTTATCCAATATCTGATTTAAAATCTCGTTCATAATATATATTTTATCCTCTTTTATTTTCAAGCGATCATTTTCTAATACCAAATATCCACGTTTAATCAAACCCATAACATTAAACTCATCTTGAATGTTAACCTTAAACTTATCAAAAAACTCTTTTATATTAATGCCTTCTAGCTTTCTAAGTCCTAAAATAACTTCATTTTCCATATCTTCTCTTTTAGAAATAAGAAATTCTTTTAACCTATATTTACCCGCCAAATAATCATTAAAGCTTCTAGTATTTTCATATCTAAGTTCAGAAATATAACCATGAGCTCCTACACCGAAGCCATAATATTCACTATTATTCCAATAATTCAAATTATGCACACTTTCATAACCAGGCTTAGCAAAATTACTAACTTCGTAATGCCTATAACCTCTTTTCTTTAAAGAAGAACAAATCTTCTTATACATCTTATAATCAAGTTCTTCTTTAATAGGAGTTACATTTTTATAACTAAGCACAGTATTATCTTCAATAATCAAAGAATAAGTACTAATATGAGGAACATCTAATTTAATAAATTCATGCAAATCGCTTAAAAACATGACATAATTTTCAATAGGAAGAGCAAACATAAAATCAACATTAATATTATCAAAATACTTCTTAACAAGTTTAGTTTTTTCTTTAATCTCCTTTTTAGAATGTTTCCTATTCATAAACTTCAAACAAATCTCATTAAAACTCTGTATTCCAACACTTATACGATTAACACCATTATCAACTAAAAACGAAAGAAGCTCTTCAGTAACGTCATCAACATTAACTTCAAAAGTCATCTCATAATTCCTATCTTTTTTAAAAATACGTATAATATCAAACAAAGTCTTTAGTTCCTCTTTACCTAAACTAGATGGTGTACCCCCACCAATATAAATTGTTTTAACTATATCATTATCATAATTTTTCCTAATTTCTTCTTCAAGTTTTTTTAAATATTCACTTGCCCAAGAAGGGACGTACAAAAACTTACAAAAATCACAATAAGAGCAAATACTTTTACAAAATGGAATATGAATATAAACACCTTTCATAACCACACCATCCTAGGTAAATTATACCACCCGTTAAAACTACAAGCAATAATTAGTTATCTTTAGTAACAGCTATAAAAGCATTAATCAAATCCAAACTAGTTTTAGCTTTCTCAACTTTATCTTTAAACCTAAGCCCATACTTTTCTTTCATCTGTTCAATCATTTTATCAACACTACTTGCATCCCTATTAAGAAGTTTATACCAATTACTATTTTCCCTCAAATACCTAATAGCGAATTTATCAGCATATATTTTATCATAAGCATACTTTTTCATTAATCATCAAAGAACCTATTAATAGGTTCAACCTTACCCTTCTTCTTAGTTTCACTTTCAGTTTTATTCTCATCTTTTTTAAAAGTATTTGTTAACTCTTCAATAAAACTAACAGCTTTACCCAGCCCATTTAAATTTTCCTGTAACACATCTATATTTATATTTTTAAGACCATTAACAATATCTTTAATACCTAAGTTATTAGCAATATTATCAGATAATTTAGTTTTTCTATACTGATTAAATAACTCTGACTGTGACCCATACAAGTCATAAATTTGATACAATTCTTGCCAAGAAGTTTTACCATTTTTAACACTATATGCAAATTCAGGATTTAATTTAACAAATTCTTTAAATTCTTCCTTTTTTGTCATAAAAAATCACCTACTATATTTTATGTAGGCGATTATCAAAAAGACTATATTTTAAATTCATCAAAGAAATCACTCATAGTTAAAGGTTCAATAATCATTTCCCTTTCTTCACTCTCAATTTTATCTGGATCATCCCTTTTAGTAATATCTTTTAATTTATTAACTACAAATGCTTCAGAAATACTTTTTTTAGTAATATTACTTCCAGTACTAGACTTATCCATAATACTAATTTCACTTGCTTTAATATTTTCAATATTACCATTCAATAAACCAAATACAGTTTTACTATTAGATAAATAAGCATTCATAACAAGATAAGTTTTAGACTTAGGACTTTTAATAATAGAAGTTCCTTTTTTAGCACGTGTAAACTTTTGAATATCACTTAATTTAACCCTTTTAGCAGTCTTATTATCAGTAAAAATAGCTAAATGTTCATCATCATAAATGTTTTGACCATTTATTACATAATCACCATCATTAAGATTAATTCCCTTTACACCACTAGCTTTCAAGCCCAAAACAGGAATTTCACTAGAATTAAATTTCAAACACATACCGCGTTTAGTAACAATAATGTATTCACTACCATCTTTAACAGATACATTAACAAGTTCGTCTCCATTTTTCAAACTAATTGCAGATAAAGGTCTAGAATACCTAGTCACTTTATAACTCTTAAGTAAAGTATTCTTAATAACACCATTTTTAGTTATCAAAGTAAGTACCGAATCATCAAAATTTCTAACACCATAACTTCTAATAATCTTTTCACCATCACTAATACTTACAAAACTACTAATATGATCTTTCAAATCCTTATTCTTACTTTCAGGAATATCCCTAACAGGAACATAAAGATAATTACCTAAATTAGTAAATAAAAGCAAAGTATCCAAATTATTAATCTTATATATATTTTCAACATAATCTTCTTCTCTAAGATTTAACTCATCAGTTGAATTATAAGATCTAACACTAACTTTCTTAATATAACCATTCTTACTAATAATAACGACAAAATCACTTCTATCAACCATAGCAAGTTCATCAATAACTATTTCAGTAATCTCATCTTTAATAACAGTTTTCCTTGGAACATTAAAATTCTTTTTAACTTCTCTAAGTTCATCTTTAATTAATTTTTTCAAATTATCCTCATTATCCAAAACACTTCTCAAATAAGCAATTTCTTGGGCAAGTTTAGAAAACTCCTCTTTTAAAATATTAACATCAGTATTAGTTAACTTATATAATTGCATCATAACAATAGCTTCAGCTTGTAAATTAGTAAAATCAAACTCTTTAACTAAGTTAACTATTGCATCAGCCTTATTCTTACTTTTTCTAATAACTTTAATTACTTCATCCAAAATATCTAAAGCTTTTATAAAACCTTCAACGATATGTTTTCTAGCTTCTTTATTCTTAAGTTCAAATTCACACCTTTTAGTTACAACTTCTTTTCTATGAGCAATAAAAGCATCAATTATCTCGACAATTCCTAATTGTTTAGGTCTTTTATTAACAATAGCAACCATATTAAAATTATAATTAATTTGCAAGTCACTATTTTTAAGCAAAAAATTAATAATTAAATCTTTATCAGCACCATTTTTTAAATCAATAACAATTCTAACATTATCATTCTTATCAGATTCATCCCTAACTTCACTAATACCATCCAAACGTTTTTCAATCCTAAATTCATCAATTCTCTTAATAATATTAGATTTTAAAGTATCAAAAGGTATTTCAGTAATAACTATTTTTTCTTTGCCCTTTTCCTTAACAAACTCATACTTACTTTTAACGATAATTTTACCTTTACCAGTTTTATAAGCTTCTACTATGCCGTCTTTACCTTCAATAATTCCACCAGTAGGAAAATCAGGACCTTTAACTATTTCAAGAATACTATCAAGTCTACAATTGGGCGAATCAATTCTTTTAATAGTCGCATCAATTATTTCACCAATATTATGAGGTGGAATATCAGTAGCATAACCTGCACTTATACCAGTAGTCCCATTTATAAGTAAATTGGGCAAATTTGCAGGTAAAACAGTAGGTTCAAGAAAACGGTCATCAAAGTTAGGTGCCCAAGAAACAGTTTCCTTATCCAAATCATTTAAAAGTTCTTCACTAATTTTAGAAAGTCTAGCTTCAGTATAACGATAAGCGGCAGCAGGATCTCCATCTAAAGAACCATTATTACCATGAATACTTATCAAAGGAGCAGTTTGTTTCCACCACTGACTCATCCTAACCATAGCTTCATAAACAGAAGAATCCCCATGAGGGTGAAACTTACCTAACACATCTCCAACAGTAGCTGCACATTTAACATAAGGCTTTTCCCAAGTATTATTTGCTAAATACATCGCATAAAGTATTCTCCTTTGAACAGGCTTTAATCCATCCCTAACATCCGGTATTGCACGTTCTTGAATTATCTCTTTAGCATATTTACCAAAACAATCCCCCATAATATCTTCAAGTGCAAAGTCATATATTCTTTTTAACGCTTCATTAGTATCATTCTTCATATATTAACTCCTATAATCATCTTCCAAAGTAAATTCAACATTCTCATTAATCCATTCTTTTCTAGGTTCAACTTTATCACCCATAAGAACATTAACCCTTTTTTCTGCAAGAGCCAAATCAGAAATATTAACCCTTATCAAACTTCTATTATCTGGGTCCATTGTAGTTTCCCATAACTGATCAGGATTCATCTCACCTAAACCTTTATATCTTTGAATAGTAAACTTACCCTTATAACTTTCCCTAAATTCATTCAACTCTTCATTACTCATCAAATACCTCTTTTCCTTGCCATATTTAACTAAATAAAGAGGTGGAACAGCAATAAATATCATTCCATTTTCTATAAGTGGTCTCATATGTCTATAAAAGAAAGTTAAAAGCAAAGTTTGAATATGAGATCCATCCACATCAGCATCACTCATAATAATTATCTTATTATAATTAGATCTACTAGGGTCACAATCACTACCCACACCTGCACCAATCGCATGGATTATCATATTAATCTCTTCATTTTTAAACAAATCATTAGTACTAGCTTTCTCAGCATTAATAACTTTACCCCTCAAAGGCATAATAGCTTGAAAGTTCTTATCACGACCACTTTTAGCAGTACCACCAGCAGAATTACCTTCGACCAAAAACAACTCATTCTTTTTAGCATCTTTACTCTGTGCTGGAGTTAACTTACCAAGTAAAACCTTTTCTTTCTCTTTTCTACCCTTACCATTTCTAGCTTCTTCACGAGCTTTACGAGCAGCTTCCCTTGCAAGTTTACTCTTAAGTGACTTAGCCATTATAACACCTGCAGTTTCCTTATTTTCTTCTAAAAAATAAGACAACTTTTCATACACGATACTTTCAACTACAGTTCTAGCAACGGGAGTACCTAATTTACCTTTAGTTTGACCTTCAAATTGAAGCAATTCTTCAGGTATTTTTAGACTAATAACGGCACTAATGCCTTCTCTAGTATCACTGCCTTCTAAACCAGTTTTACTCAAACTATACTTTTTAATATAATCATTAAAAGCCTTAGTAAGAGCAGTTTTAAAACCAACTTCATGAGAACCGCCATCTACAGTTTTAACATTATTAACAAAAGAAATAATTTGTTCATTATATCCATCAGTATACTGCATAGCAACATCTACCACTATATTATTTTTAACGCCATGAATTTCTATAATTTTATGTAAAGCCTTTTTATCTTCATTAATATAATCTATATAAGAAGCAAGTCCATTATCATAATGAAACACACTTTCTTTCTCATCTTCTTCATCGATTACAGTAATAGTCAAATCACTGATCAAAAAAGCACTTTCCTGCATTCTCTCGCAAATAGTAGTATAACTAAAATTACAATTTTTAAAAATAGTTTCATCAGGTTTAAAAGTAACAGTTGTACCAGTTTCTTTAGTCGTACCTATTTTTTTAAGAGGCGAATCGACTTTACCACCATCTTTAAACGTAATCTCATAGATACACTTATCACGCTTAATCTCAACTTTCATCCACTCACTAAGAGCATTTACAACACTTGCTCCAACACCATGAAGCCCGCCACTTACTTTATATCCATCAGTTTCAAACTTACCACCAGCGTGTAAAACAGTATAAATTACTTCAGGAGTACTTTTACCACTTTCATGCATACCAGCAGGAACACCACGCCCCTCATCCTTTACAGTAATGCTCCCATCTTTATTTATCTTAACTAATATATTTTTACCAAATCCATTAATAACTTCATCTACTGCATTATCGACAATTTCCCATACCAAATGATGTAGACCTCTTTTATCAGTACTACCAATGTACATGCCAGGCCTTTTTCTAACAGCTTCTAAACCTTCCAAAATTTTAATCGATTTATCATCATATGCCATACTCTCACCATATTCATTTTACAACAAAAAAAATAGTGTGTAAAGTTAAGTGTTAACTATAATTCCACTATTTCTATCTTTTCCTCTTCAACATATTTAGCTTTTTGGGCGTCTTCAATGTCCTTGGCTTTAACAGGTTCGACGCGTTTTATAACTTCAGGTTTAAGCTCTATATTATCATCTAAATTTGGTTTAGTTTTATTCTCTTTAGACTTATAAGTGGGAACATTTTCTCTTTGTTTTATTTCTGTTCTGAAAATATTATCGACTTTGGGTTCTTTTGATTCTTCTCTATTAATTACTTCTATTTCTTCTTGGCTTAAAACCATTGGCATTTCATCGCTTACACTTATAAACACTTCTTCTTCAGGTTCTTTATAAATAAAGTGCCCATGTGCTAATATTGGTATGAAAACTATTGGACAAAGAATCATTCCCCACATAAATGCCTTACTAACTTTAAAAAGCTTTGCAAGTTTATATTCAACAAATATTAGTAATATAATATCAAGCCCAGGTACCAGTAAAGTAAAAAAATAATAAGAAGGAATTTCAGCAATTTGAAGAAGCACAATCAAATTATAAACTGGTATAAAAGCTTCTCCTACACTTCTCCCAGCTTTTTCAAACAATTTCCAGCTAGTAGCGGTAACAAATATAGAAAGGACTAAAGTAAACAACGCAAAAATCCCTAAAAAAATCATGACATTTGCAAGCTGATAGGGAGTTAAAGTAAAAAAATCTCTAATTGCATCCATATTATTACCACCTTTTATTCTATAAATATATTACTATAAAATTATTAATTATTCAATAAAATAATAAATTTTTAAATATAATTATAAATTGAAATATTAAGTTCCGCACATTTTATTACCTAAAATGTAAGTTTTTATATATTTGATATTATCATATTAAATCTTTTGTATTATTTCTTATATATTATTTTTCTGAGTTTACGTTTTCAAGCGTTAATTTAATTTGACAAATTAAATAAAATATTTTACTTTGTATTACAACTATGCTAAAATTATTTTACCAAGTTTTATATTATTTTTAAATTAACTATTGCAAAAGAAAGCAAAATAAGATAAAATAAGGTAGGTTTTTTAAAAGGGCTTGTAGCTCAGCTGGTTAGAGCGTTCGTCTGATAAGCGAAAGGTCGATGGTTCAAGTCCATTCAGGCCCACCATTTTAATTGGCCTGTTGGTGAAATGGTTAACACACACGCCTTTCACGCGTGCATTCACGGGTTCAAATCCCGTACAGGTCACCAAAAGAAAATTAGTCGATTAAATCGACTTTTTTGTTTATTGTAAATCAAGGAAATATGTTATAATATGAGTAAGGTGATGTAAATGAAATTAACATGGGATTTAACAAAAATTTTTGTCAGTACTGCTGATTTACGTAAAGAAATAGTCAAAGTAAAAAATAAAATTAAAAATATTAAAAAGTATGAAAATAGTGAATTAAATTATGATTTGCTTTACGATTTATTAAGCCAGAAATGGGAAATAAAAGAATCTGTTAATAAAATACTAATATATGCTTCTTTAAAATACTATAAGAATGTTCATAGTGTTAGAAACATTAATTTAAAAAACGAAGCGGAAAATTTTAATGCAGAAGTTGAATGTGAATTAAAATTTATAGATAATAAAATTATAGAAACTGGGCAAAGTAACATAGACGATTATTTTAAAAAGAACAAAAAATTAAAAACTTATAAATTATACATTGATAATCTATTTAGATTAGAAAAACATATGCAGAATGAAAACATTAGTAATAAAATAAAAGATAATAATAAAACAATTAATAATTATATAACTTCTTATAATAACTTATTAAAAGATATTGAATTTGGTAAAATAATAATTGATGGTAAAGAAATAGAAATAAATAACAGTAATGCAAATAAATATATATCATCAGTTAATAGGCAAACAAGATTTGATACTTTTAATTTAGTTTATAATAAATATATTGAGTTTGGCAGTGAATTTGCAAATATACTAAATAACATTTATAAGTTAAGAATAAATAATTCTGAATTAGAAAAATATGATAGTGTTTTAGAAAAAGTATTATATGAAGAAAATATTGATGAGCATATAATAACTAATTTAATAAAATCAGTAGATGAAAACATAAAAACAATACAAGAATATATAACTAATAAAACTCAATTATTAAATATTAATGAACCACATGTATATGATATAAATTTACCTATTAAAAATAACTTTAATAGAAAATACACTATTGAAGAAGCTCAAGCAATAGTTATAAACGCTCTTAAACCGTTAGGCAAAAAATATACTGATACTGTAAAACTACTTTTTGACGGTCATATAGATGCTTCTCCAAATAAAAACAAACACCAATTTATAACATTTTCATGGAATACTTACTCTTTTCTAAATTATAGAAACTCATACAATGATTTAAAAAATTTAATACATGAAATCGGGCATATTGTAAATTATTATTTATCTAAAGAAAAACAACCTTTTATTTATGAGGATAGTACAGTATTTGTTGGAGAAACAGCATCTATAGTAAATGAATTATTGTTAAATAAATATTTATATGAAAATGCTAAAACTATAGATGAACAAGTATTTTATTTGAGTAAAAATATTGAAAACTATTTTACTTCTGTCTTTAAACAAACTATGTATACAGAATTTGAATTAGAACTATACAAATATACCTCTAATAAAAATTTAACATCAAAAATTTTAAATGATTATTACTATAAAATAATAAAAAAATATTATGGTGATACAATTAAATATGATGAAGTACAAAAAATTGAATGGGCAAGACTAGGACATTTATTTAGATGGAGCTACTATCCGTATAAATATGCTACAGGTTTGTTAATTGCAAGCATTGTTGTAAATGATTTAACTATTAGTAAAACTATAAGTCAAAAGCAATACATAGAATTCCTATCTTTAGGAAGTAGTATGTATTCATTAGACTTATTAAAAACCTTAAATATAACATTAACAAAAGACAAATTAAATGAAGGATTTAATTTATTAAATGAAGATTTATCACTATTATACAAAACAATAAATGACCAAAAAAAATGAAATAAAAATTATTTCATTTTTTTAAAGTTTTTACAGGACCTTCTTCAAATGGCGGTTCAAACATATCACGTCTAATAATTTCATGTGTTAATAAATTAACAGTAGCTTGATCTCCTCTAGAATCTAAAGCATGCCAATATTCATAAGGCAAAACATTCTCCCCATTACTTACAAAAGACCTTTTAGATAATAGTTCATTAAAATAAAATATAGATTCAGGTCTAGATAATTGTTCAAAATCCAATATTCTTCCGTCAATACAATCACTATCCTTGTCTTCATAAAATATAGATTCAAGTCTAGATAATTGTTCAAAATCCAATATTCTTCCGTCAATACAATCACTATCCTTGTCTTCAAATAGTTCAGTAAAACCAAATAACTCACAATTATCCATTGCAAAACGTCCAGTAAAAAAAGTATTGCGAATTCTAAGTAAATCTTCATATCCTAATTTATCAGCATAATCAAAATGTTGTAATAACAATGACAAATTACAAGCATCAGAAATTAAAATTTGATCACCTTCTAGCGATAAAACCTTATCATCATCAGTCATATTTAAAATCGGATATTTTTTTGAATTAAATAACAAATCATCGCAATATTTATCTTCTGTTGGAACAAACAACATATTTCTAAACGTTTTCCAAACATTAGTTGTCAATTTACCTTTTAAAGAATTGACAGTTCTATAGTCATCAACTACTCTATATATTCTACTCGTATCAGTATATATTACTGATCCAACATGAACATCATCTCTATTAACTTTATAATTAATATTTTCCATCTCTTTCTCCTTAACACTTATTATAATACTATTTTTTGATAAAAACAACTAAACTATTTTAAAACTTCCAAAATATTTTGATTGGCATTCCCTCTTAATGCTATTAATCATACGTCTATTCAAATTAAATGCCCCACTAGTATTAAGAACAATATTATCTATACTATACTGAGAAAGCACACTAAAAATACGTTCTTTAAGAATATTCAAATCAACAATATCCATATCTCCCTTTAAATCTATATAAAGCGTATCATCTTTAAAAATCATATTCACACTAATCACCTATTTATATAATAAATTATATAAAAACAATTTTCATTCAATTCGACAAAACTAGTTTTAGTTTTTAACCGACAAATACACATAAAGCACTTTACAGGTAAGATTGAAATAAAAAAATGAGTATTATATAATTTTTATAGGTGATTTTTTATGCGCATGGCATTAGCAATAATAATATGTAAAATAGCAAACACACTAAGTAAACTATTAAAAAAAGAAGGAACAGTAATAGGCGGTTACTGGGCACTTAAAATATATCCAAACGTTTTAAATAATATAAAATACCCAAAATATGTAATCGGTGTAACCGGATCCAGTGGTAAAGGAAGCACAACAGAACTAATCTCACATATTTTAAACAAAAACGACATAACATATGCATATAATAAAAATGGAAGCAATGCTGTAAATGGTATAACGTCTTTAATACTATCAAATACATCATTAAACGGGAAATATAAAAAGCAGGCATTATTAATGGAACTTGATGAAAAGCATATGGTACATCTGCTTAAGCATTTTATGCTTACTCATTTAGTAATAACAAACATAACCAGGGATCAACCTCCTAGAAATGCACACCCTGAATACATTCAAAGTTTAATAAAAAGTATTTTAAAAGACAATATGCATTTAATCATCAACGTAGACGACCCGTTAGTATATGGACTATCCATTGATCATAAAGGCAAAAAAACGTATTATGGCATGGATAAAACAAACTATTCAAAAGCGTCAAATTTACATAATATTGATGCACAATACTGTCCAAAATGTGGCAGTAAGTTAATATATGAATTTTATCACTATGGGCATTTAGGAAAATACAAGTGTGCTAACTGTGATTTTAAAAGACCTAATCCTGATTTTTTAGCTCACACAATAGATATAAAAAATAGAACTATTTATATAAATAAAGACAAAATAAAAATACCTTCAAGTTTTCTATATTCAGTATATTTTACTATTGCTGCTTATAGTTTAGCTAATGCATTAACACTACAAAAAGACAAAATACTGTATTCAATAAATATTGAACCATTTATCTCGAAAAGGTTAAACACTTATAACTTTTATGGTAGGACATGGCAAATGTTATCTAGTAAAAATGAAAATAACTTGAGCTACAAACAAAGTATAGATTACATATTACACGAAAAAGGAATAAAAACAATAATATTAGGATTTGATAATAGTTCAAGAAGATATAAAGAAAACGACATATCGTGGCTATGGGACATAGATTTTGAAAATTTAAAAGACAAAAGCATAGACAAAATTGTAGTAATAGGAAGATTTAAATACGATGTAATGACAAGGCTAGAATACGCAAAGATAAATACTGAAAAACTAATACTTATAGAAAATTTTGAAATTGATATAGTAAACGTATTGAAAAATAAAACTAAAGGGAATATATATTCGATGGTATGCTTTGATAAAGAAAACGAATTAAAAGAGATATTAAAGAAAGAAGGAATCACAAATGATTAAAATTGCACATTTATATTATGACATAATGAACTTATACGGCGAAAATGGGAATATACGTGCATTAAAAGAACATTTTGAAAGACAAAACATCAAATGTGAAATTCACTTTCTAACCATAAATGACAAAATAGATTTTGAAAAATATGATATATTTTATATGGGTATGGGAACTGAAAATGGCCAAATACTGGTATTAAATGATTTAATGAAATACAAAAAACAAGTGAAAAAATCAATAGAAGATGGAAAATACTATTTTATGACAGGAAATGCATATGAACTATTCGGAAGATATATTATTGATTTTAAAGGGAGGAAAATAGAATGTTTGAATATTTTCCCATATTACACTAAAAGAATAAATAAAAAAGATTTTATGGATGACTGTGACTTTAGAATAGTTGGGACGACAAGTGGTAAATGTAATTTTTTAGACAAAGAAATAATAGGCTTCCAAAATCGAGGTGGGACAATTCACGAAAGCGACAAATACTTCATAAAAATAAATCATGGAGTTGGTTATGAACCAAAAAGTTTATATGAAGGCTATTTATACAAAAACTTTCTTGGAACATATCTTCTGGGTCCTTTATTTATAAGAAATCCTTATCTAACAGATTATTTTATAAAGAAAATAATAAAAGAAAAAAACAGCAGTTATAAATTCAAAATATTTAAAAACACATTTGAAATAAAAGCTTATGAAACATTTTTAGAAAATTTTATTAATTAAAAAACTATTGAAATTTCTCAATAGTTTTTATTTTAAAGCATCAATAAGTTCTGCTTTCTTTAAATTATTACAGTTTTCAATACCCTTTTCTTTAGCCATCGCTTTTAACTCTGCAACTGTAAGAGTATTTAAATCAGCTTTTGTTTCATTTTTATTTTCAACTTTGCCTTCTAAAGCATTTTTACTTAATATAACAAACTTTGTAAACTCATTTGGATCAGCAATAGCAATTTCGCTTAACATCTTCCTGTTAACTTCAACATTTGCTTTTTTAAGACCATTCATAAATTTAGAATAACTTATATTATTACTTCTACACGCAGCATTTATTCTTGTAATCCAAAGTTTTCTAAAATTACCTTTGTTTTTCTTTCTATCATTAAAACTATATTCACCACTATGAAATAATTGTTCTTGCGCAGTCTTGTATAATCTATGTTTACTTCCAAAATAACCTTTAGCTTGTTTTAAAACTTTTTTTCTTCTAGCTCTAGTAACAGTTCCGCCTTTAACTCTTGTCATCTAAATTACCCCCTTAACTCTCTTTTATATCTTTTAGCATCTCCACTGCTAAGTGAAGAACCTTTTCTTATACTTCTATTAAAGCTAGTTGGTTTCTTACCTGTAATATGATTGCCACCAACTCTTCCAATTTTAGTTGTTCCACCTGGTCTTACTTTTATCTTTTTTGCTATACCTTTATGCGTTTTTGTTTTTGGCATAATACCACTCTCCTTCTTTATTTTTTAGGTGCGACTAGTAAACTAATTGATCGTCCTTCAAGTTTTGGCTCTTCTTGTATAGTACCTATATCATCCATTCTGTTTGCAAATTTTAAAATAACCTCTTTACCTAATTCAGGATGTGCGATTTGCCTACCTTTAAATCGTACAGAAACTTTTACTTTATGACCTTTTTCAACATAATTTCTAGCATTTTTTAATTTAGTTTCAAAGTCATGTGTATCAATGGTAACACTTAGCCTATATTCTTTTAATTCAAGATTGGCTTCGCGTTGTCTCTTCATTTGTTCTTTTTGTTTTTTATTTTTTTCATATTTGAACTTATTATAGTCCATCACTTTGCAAACAGGGACATTACTATCGCTCATAAGTACTAAATCAAGTCCAGCATATTGTGCTAAAGTAAGTGCATCACTTATAGACTTTATTCCTAACTTTTCACCGTTAGGCCCGATAACCATAACCTCATTGTACTTTATTTGCTCATTTATAAGAGCATCATTTTGTTTAGCTATTCTAAACACCTCCAAATATAAAAAGTGAATACTAACGTACTCACCAAAAAACTCTAGTTAACAAGCTTTTTACCTATTGACCTCATCAATCAGGTGAGTGAGTACACTACTTTCTCTTTTCAACAAAATTAATTTTATATTATTATGATATGTTTGTCAAGTAATTTCACTACAAATGTTAATCCTTTTTTAAAATTATACCCTATCATTAGTTAAAATTATACCTTTAAATATATAGTATAATATCTCTTT
>CALVVO010000023.1 GCA_944363885.1 uncultured Bacilli bacterium
TATATTAAAACAAGAAAACCTACATTATTATTAGCTAATAATGTACCCCCCCCCGTTTAGAACATTTGTTTGCATTACTTTCTCTTGTTTCATTTCTTTTTACCTTTCTATTATAATTTTATAGGTTTTATCTAGTTTTGTCAATATTAAATAATTTAAATAATACAAAAAGCTCATAGTTTTTTATGTGCTTTTTTATTTAGTCATTAATTCAATTGCTTTCTTAAATTCAAGATCATATTTTACAAAGTCTCGTCCACCAACTTGTGTTAAGAATTCACTTTCTTCAGTTCCATATCTCTTTGCTAAGTCTTTTATGTGTTTGTCTAATTCTTCTTCTGTTATTTCAAATTTTTCAGTTTTTACAACTGCTTCAATTACTAGCCTATAACTCACTCTTTTTGTTGCTTCTTCTTTAAAATTCTCTTTTAGTTTATTTTCATCCATTTTTAACATTTGTAAATATGTATTTATGTCAATTCCTTGCATTTTGATTTGTTCTGCAAATTCATTATACATTCTATTTACTTCTTCAGCGACCATTTCTTCTGGAACTTCAAATTTTGCATTTTTAGTAGCTGTTTCTAAACATTTTTCAACATATTCACCTTCAGCGTTTGTTTCTTTATGTGTTTTTATATTGTTTTTTAAGAAGTCTCTTAATTTTTCTTCTGTGTCAACTTCTGGAATTGCTAAATCTTTAAAGAAATCATCGTTCATCTCTGGATAAACTCTTTCATTTATCTCATTTACTTTTACTTTAAATACTACATCTTTTCCCTTTAATTCTTCAGCATGGTAGTCTTTTGGAAATTTTAAATTTAATTCTTTTTCTTCTCCAACTTTCATTCCAACTATTCCTTCTTCAAATCCTGGAATAAATGAGTGACTGCCTATTATTAGTCTATAGTTTTCGCTTTTTCCGCCTTCAAATGGAACATTATCTTTAAATCCTTCGAAGTCTATTCTAACTTCATTTCCTTCTTCAACTACTCCATCCTCTTTTGCTTTTATTTCAATGAATTGTTCTTTTAAATGGCCTAGTTCGTGTTCTATTTCATCATCCGTAACTTCAATTTTTTCTTTTTCAATTTTTAAATCTTTATATTTCCCTAATTTAACTTCTGGTTTAGTTACTACACTGAATGTCACAACAATTTCTTTTTCATTTATATTTTTTATATCAACTGTTGGCATCACTGCGGGTTCTAAATCTTTATTTTCGTCCATTAATTTGCGATATAAAATAGGAAGAGCTGCATCTGCCGCATCCATATATAAACTTTCAATCCCAAACTTTTTTAAATATATATCTTTTGGAACATTTCCTTTTCTAAATCCATCAACTTTTACATCTTTTATTTTATTTTTAAAAGCTTCATCTAAACAATTTTCCCATTCTGTTCCATCTAACTTTACTTCAAATTCTTTCTTCATACTTCCCTCCGTTTAATTATTCTAACATAAATGCTTGTTATAAACAACTAATTTATCTACTTCTTCCTCTTACTATTTTGTTTTCGCTTTCCATATAATATTTGTTATACATAAAGTTTCTTTTAAATTCTTCTTCTAATATAATTATTTTTTTCATATAATTTTTATACAAACTATCTGTAATATATTTTTTATATTTATTTATAATTATTGATTTTAACTTGCTTACCTCATCCAGAACAATACTAGCGTCATCATCAGTTGAATCATCACTATTTAAAACAATAAGCATTAGATTTGTCAATTCTTTGATTTTTTTATCAAAAGCTTTTTTTGCGTGTTTGTCTATTAATTCATTATCAACAATAACAACTTCTTTAATATCAATTTCGTTTGTTGTTTTTCCTTTTTTTGGGGTAATTACAAATCCATCAAGTTCACGTTCAAATGTATAACTCCCACTAGATATTTCTTTCTCTTGTAAAGTGTATTTCATTTTTACCTCCCTAATAAATCCGGACGTTTTTCTTTTGTTATTCTAATTCTTTCATTATCTCTATATTCTTTTATTTTTGCATGGTTTCCACTTAATAATATTTCTGGAACTTTCATACCATTATATTCTCTTGGTTTAGTGTATACTGGATAATCTAATAAATTATTTTCAAAGCTCTCACTTTCTAAACTTCCTTCAGTAATTACACCAGGAATTAATCTAATTACTGAGTCCATTATACACATTGCTGGTACTTCACCACCTGTAAGTATAAAATCTCCTATGCTTATTTCTTCGTCAGCTAAATTATATATTCTTTCATCAAATCCTTCATAATGTCCGCATATTATTATTAAGTGTTTTAATTCTTTATATTTTTTTGCATAATTCTGATTAAATATTTTCCCTCTTGGTGTCAATATAATTATATAACTATCAGGAGTTTTAACACTTTCTAATGCCTTGAAAACAGGGTCGCACATCATAACCATTCCATTCCCACCGCCAAAAGGTGTGTCATCAACTTGAGAATTATTATAATTGCTAAAATCTCTTATATTTACTGTATTAATTATAACACCATTATCGGATATTGCCCTTTTGATAATGCTTGTATTTATAAATTTTTCAAACATTTCAGGGAATAATGTTAAAACATCTATTTTCATATTAATTCTCCCACATTTTTAAGGATTACTTCATTTTTTTCAATATTTACTTTTTTTATAAAATTGGTTTTTAAAGGTATTAATTTATCATTTATTTTTATTAGTTTATATCCATTATTATTTATTATATCAGTAATTGTTCCTATTTCTTTACCTTCAAATATTGCATTTAATCCAATTAAATCACTTTCTAAATATTCGTCACTTTTTAAATTCAAATTGTTTCTTAAAACATATACTTTTTTTCCCTTATATTTTAATACATCGTTTATATTATTAATACCTTTAAATTTTACCATATCATAGTTTTTGTGAACTCTATAGGATTCTATCTCTTCATGGCTTTTTAAATCCCCTATGTAAAGCGAGTTTTTTATTTTAAAAACTCTGTCTTTGTATTCAAAGTCACTAATAATTCTAACCTCGCCTTTTAATGCATGCGTATTCACTATAACTCCTATATAAACAAAATTCATATTTACCTCTTTACATACATTATTATAGCACCAGTTATTGCTACATTCAAACTTTCACATTTATTATTTATTGGTATAACTATTGAGCTATCACATAAATTTTGTACACTTTCACTTATTCCAGCACCTTCGTTTCCTAAAACAACTGCAAATTTTTCATCATTTATTTCTTCTGGTTTTATTTTGCCATTCATTAATGTTGAATATATTTTAAAGCCTTCTTTTTTCATTTTAGGGATTATATTTATTAAGTCATCAGTTATAACATTTATATGAAAAATCATTCCTTGACTTGCTCTTATAACTTTATCATTATAAACATTGGCACTTTTTTTACTTAAAAGAACGGTATCAAAATTAAATGCATAAGCTGTTCTAATAATTGTTCCTACATTGCCCGGATCTTGTACATCGTCTAATAATACTACTTTTTTTCCAAAATTAGTTTCATTACTGCATATTTTAACAACACACATTACTGTTGGAACACTTTTTAATAAGCTTATTGAGTTCATTATTTTTTCGTTAACATAGTATTTTTCTAAATTACTTTCATAATTTGTTCCATCTAATATTATTAAATATTTTGCTTTGCCACTTTTTATTGCCTCTTCTACTAAGTGCTCTCCTTCTACTATATATTCACCATACTCATTTATATATTTGTTTGTTCTTATTTTTCTCCAGTATTTGACTTTTTCGTTATTAATGCTTTCAATTATCATTTTATTCCTCCCTAAGTATTTTTCTATTTGTTTTGTAATTAGGTTTATATTTACTTACGCATTCCCAAAATTGTTTTGAATGATTAAAGTGTATGAAATGGCATAATTCATGTATTATTACATAATCTATTTCATCAACATCATATTTTATAAGCTCTAAGTTTAAGGTTATAAGTTCATCCCTTTTATTACAGTACCCCCATTTTTGTCTCATTTTTTTTACTATTAGTCTTGGCATAGGTGTTATTTTGTTCATTTTTTCATGACATTTTATTAGTCTTTCAGTAAATATTTCTTTTGCTTTTTCCCGTGTAAATCTATCTAACATTTTTTCATTTTTTGTATATATTTTATTATCATCTATTACTACTTTATTAAATATATTGCACAATATTATATCGTATTTTTTACCAAGTAAATAATAACTTTCTTTTTTTTCTAGTTTTTTTGCTTGTCTATCTATCATTTTATATATATTTATTGTATTTTCTCCAATCAGTTTTTTTATATAAGATATAGGTGTAAGATAATTTGTTGTTACATAAATTATCATATCTTCTTTTACTCTTATATATGTGTTTTTAATATTTTTTTTAATTATTTTTATTTCATAATTTTTCCCATTATAATTAATATTCATAATTCATCAAGTTAAGTATATCAAAATAAGTAATTTTATAAAAGAAAAAATGTACTATCGCGTACATTTAATTTTTCTTATCCATTTTAAGTACTGTTAGAAATGCTTCTTGTGGTACATTTACACTGCCTACTTGTTTCATTCTTTTTTTACCTTCTTTTTGTTTTTCTAATAGTTTTCTTTTTCTTGATACGTCTCCGCCATAACATTTTGCAAGTACATTTTTTTTCATAGCTGGTATATCTTCTCTAGCTATTACTTTTGATCCTATAACTGCTTGTATAGGTACTTGAAACATTTGTCTTGGTATTATTGTTTTTAAATTTTCACATATTACTTTGCCTCTTTTGTATGCAAAATCTTTATGTACTATTACGCTTAGTGCATCGACTATTTCTCCGTTTAATAATATGTCCATTTTTACTAGATTACTTTCTTTAAATCCTATTAATTCGTAATCAAATGATGCATAACCTTTTGTGCTGCTTTTTAGTTTATCAAAAAAGTCATATACTATTTCTAATAATGGTAATTCGTAATAAATGCAGACTCTTTTTTCGTTTATATATTCCATTCCTTTATATGTTCCACGTTTTTCTTGGCATAATTCCATTACAGCTCCTACATATTCGTTAGGCACATAAATACTAGCTGCAACGTATGGCTCGGTTATTCTGCTTATTTTTTCTTTATTTGGCATTTTTGATGGATTGTCAACTAAAACTAAAGACCCGTCTGTTAGATATACTTCGTATACTACACTTGGACTAGTTAAAATTAGTTCTAAGTTAAATTCTCTTTCTAATCTTTCTTCAACTATTTCCATGTGTAATAGTCCTAAAAAGCCACATCTAAATCCAAAGCCTAATGCATTACTGGTTTCTGGCTCATATACTAATGCTGCATCACTGAGTTTTAGTTTGGCAAGAGCATCTTTTAATGCGTTATATTCTTTACTGTCTATTGGATATAATCCTGAATATACCATTGGTTTCATGGGTTTGTATCCTGGCAAAGCTTCTACTTCTTCATCTTCTTTGCAAATGGTATCCCCGACTTTTACATCTTCTATACTTTTTATACTGCCTATTAAAAATCCAACTTCTCCGGTAGTTAATTCTTCTTTTTTAACTTCTTTTGGTGTATTTTTTCCTAGTTCGACTACTTCGTATATAGCACCGGTAGACATCATTTTTATTTTGTCTTTTATTTTTACTTTTCCATCGACTACTTTTATTAGTGTTACTACTCCTTTATATGCGTCATAATAACTGTCAAATATTAATGCACGTAATTTATCGCTGTTACTTTTTGGTGGCATTATTCTTTCTATAACCGCGTCTAATAACTCTTCTACACCTTCGCCAGTTTTACCACTAGTACAAATAATTTCTTCTTCGTTAAATAGACCTAAATCAGATAGTTCTTTTTTTACTTTTACAACGTCTGCATTTGGCAAATCTATTTTATTTATTACTGGTATAATTGTTAGATTATTGTCCAAAGCTAAATGTAGGTTTGCTAGTGTTTGGGCTTCAACGCCTTGAGTTGCGTCTACCACTAGTACTGCTCCTTCACATGCTGCTAAACTTCTACTTACTTCATATGAAAAGTCTACATGTCCGGGAGTATCAATTAAATGTAAAGTATAACCTTTGTATTTTAATTCGACTGCATTTAACTTTATCGTTATTCCTCTTTCTCTTTCTAAATCCATATTGTCAAGTAATTGGTCTTTCATCTCTCTATCACTAATTGCATTACATTTTTCAAGAATTCTGTCTGCCAATGTACTTTTTCCATGATCTATATGAGCTATTATGGAAAAATTTCTTATTTTGTCTTGCATTTTGCCTCCTAGTATAATATATCATCACCTGAAAATTCAATATTTAAAAATTTTTTGCTCGATAAGTAATCACACATGTGTACAAACTTTTGCATTTCAGTTTTTGGATACTCTAAAACTTTATTTCCTAGTTTATCTTTAGTCCACGGTCCCATATGTGTTTTTATTAATTCACTTATTAAATTTAATTCTTTATCTTCTAAATTGAATTTATTTTTTAGTATGAATTCACTTGCAATATTCGGGTGTTCAAACCTCGTATACCCATTATCTATATAACCATGTTTTAATGAATCATGCAAAAGAAGTGCTACTAATATAGCATCTTTTTCTTCTTCTGTAAATTTATTTAATGCATAGTTATTTAGTATTTCGTATGCAATTCTTACTGCTGCTTTCGTGTGTCTTAGAAGTCCACCTTCTCCGTTTGAAAATTTTGGGTGATATTTTCCGGTAGAACTCGCTCCTACATGAAAGAAATAATCTGGTATAAGTGGGATTATATTTTTTAAATATTCTCTATATTTTTCGCTTTTTACATAATTAATTTCTTTATCAAATATTTTTGCTTTATCTAAACTGCTAGAAACCACGGCCACCGCCGCCACCTCCTCCGAAGCCACCGCCTCCAGAGAATCCGCCACCAAAGCCTCCACCGCTAGAGTTTCTACTTCTAGCTGCGTTTACTGCACTCACGGCACTACTATAGCTTCTACTAATTGTTCTATTTAAATCTCTACTTAAAGAAGTATATAAGTAATAATCAAATACAAAGTCGCCAGCAGTATAACTAGCGTTTGGCATACTATCTAATTTAACTTGCATAGCTTTGCTTACTTTATCAGCAACACCTAATACCGTTGCATATACTAAATATTTTTCCCATAATATAATTTCTGGTAAATCTTTTTCTTCAAATCTACC
Source organism: uncultured Bacilli bacterium (assembly GCA_944363885.1). Classification (GTDB taxonomy): domain Bacteria; phylum Bacillota_I; class Bacilli_A; order RF39; family UBA660; genus CALVVN01. Next base: position 7,216 of record CALVVO010000023.1, read on the forward strand.
AAAATCTAATAAAAAGTTTTTAAATGCTTTCCATCTTACATAATGTTCGTTTCCTTTTACTGTTCTCTTTCTTATAGTAACTATATATATTAAGTATACTAGTGAAACAATTCCTACTACAAAAAACGCTATTGCACTTTCTAAAACAATAATGTCCAAATATGCTACAATAAACCCTAATACGCCATATAAAATATATAAAGTCTTTTTACTATTTTTCTCATAAAACGCTTCTTTCTTGGCATCTGCTATTACACTATTTTTCCATAGGTTAAAGTTATTTAAGAATTCATTATTTCCACTGCTACTAGTGATTTTAGAATATTTTGTTATTTCTTTACTAGTAACTGTATTATTTTTTCCTATTTCATCAAATAGTAATTTCATAATTTTGCTTTCATTTGGATTTATATTTTCTTCATTAATTCTTTTAAATGTATAATTATTCTTTTTCTTCTCGTCTTTTTCTACAGATATTTTTTTCTTATATATCAAGTTCATTATTTGTGCACTAAATGCATTACTTGTTATATTTTTATCCATTATATATTCTACGATAGGCACATCATAATCTTCTATTATTTCTCTATTGTATTCATTATTAAACTCTGATTTATGTTCTTTATCATGTTTCTTATACGCTGTTAGTGATAAATATATGAGACCTGCTAGATATAATCCAGTAAATACAGCACAAGCGATAACAATAGTTTTATAATACGCTCTTTGTCTATTTGCTTCATCTGCTCTTTCTGTTTCTACTTCTAGTATGTAATCTAACGCATCTATTCCACTAGTTTTAGTTGAATTATTTAATTCTTTTGGATAAGTCATTCTTATATCAACTGGTGTATTTTTATCCAAATCTTGAATAGAAGCTATCACTCCATAATTCATTCCATTTTCTTTGTATATATCTACTTCACCATTTAGTGGCCCATGTGCCCAAACTCTTACTTCTCCGTTAGTTATCTCTGACAACTTAACTCTAATTTCAATATTTTTAATGTCGTCATCAAAGTTTTCACCAATAAAATTATAATATATTTCTGCAACGTCGTTATGTAAAACTGCAACATCTTCTATTATATATTCTATATAAAATGCTGTTGTGCTTTTATATGTTTCATTAAACATTTTGATTGAAAGCCCATTTGATAAATAACTTAATTCGTATACTCCACTATCGCCTGAGTAACCATATCCTTGATAAAATGTTGTTATATTATTATTAAAGTTATCAAAATCATCATTTTTATTATAATTTATTTTTCCGACTTTAATTAATTCAATACTACTTCCATTATAAATATCGCTTTGGTAAAATGATTCCTTTGTCCCATCAAAACGATTTAAATTATAATTTTTGTATACTAAATCTCTAATATAACCGTTAAAACTTCCATCTAACACAATAATTTCTTTAACATTTAAATTACCAATTTTATCTAAAGTTGCATCTATAAGTATTTCTTCGACGTCATAATTTACATCACTTACTGCATTGGCAATTGGTAAACATATGAATAAGCTTAGTAAAAATATAAATATTTTTTTCATTGTACATTTCCTTTCTTATTTTTTTTATTTATTTGTTCACTTCTAGATATTGCAAATTCATTATCTTTTACTTTTTTTGTTATCGTTGAACCTGCTGCTATAAATGTATTTTTTCCTATTTCTATAGGTGCGATTAAATTTGTGTTGCAACCTATAAATGAATTATCTTTTATTATCGTTTTATTTTTATTAACGCCGTCATAATTTGCAGTTATTACACCACATCCTATATTAACATTACTACCTACTTCAGTATCACCAATATACGATAAATGCATAATTTTACTGTGATTTTCAACTATTGATTTTTTTATTTCTACAAATGATCCAATTTTTATATTGTTATTTATTACGTTATTCTCTCTTATATGTGCATATGGACCAATTATATTATTGTCCCCAATTTTACTTTTAAAAATGTGCGAAGAGTATATTTTGTTTCCTTTTCCTATTATACTATCAATTATATATGATCCATTATAAATTACTGTGTCATCTCCTATAAATGTTATTCCTTCAATTACTACGTTTGGATAAATTATAACATTTTTCCCAAATCTTACGTTTTTGTCTATGTAACAGCTTTTTTTATTTATAAATTTTGTCACAGTATCACCTAAAATAATTATATTATATTAGATTTTTTTTGACAATAAAAAAAGCAGTTAAGCTTTTAAAATTGTACTTTAACTGCTTCTTTTGATTCATCATTTGCTTCAAAGAATGGTTCTTTTGTAAATTTAAACATTGAAGCAACAATATTGCTTGGAAACATTTCAATTTTGTTATTTAATGTTAAAACAGTGTCATTATAGAACTGTCTAGCACTTGCAATTTTATCCTCTGTGTCTTTTAAATCTGATTGTAAACTCATAAAATTTTGATTGGCTTTTAAATCTGGATATGCTTCACTTAAGGCAAAAAGTTTTGAAACGAAATTAGATAATTGATCATTTGCTTTCATTTCTTCTTCAGGTGTTTTCGCTACGTTAAATTTGTTTCTTGCTTCAATTACACCTTTTAATGTTTCTTGCTCGTGACTAGCATATCCTTTTACAGTTTCTACTAAATTAGGTATTAAATCAAATCTTCTTTTTAATTGTACGTCTATCTGTGCCCATTGATCTTTTACTCTGTTTCTCATTCCAACTAATCCATTGTATGTTGCTACTATATATATTGCAATTAATACAACAACAATGATAATACCAATAATCCAATACATTTTCATTCCTCCTATTGTTATTATACTACTCGTTTCTTAGTTTTGCATTATATTTTTCTGATATTTTACTTATTAAATTTTCAAAGTCTTTCATTACTTCTTCATCACTTAATGTTCTCTCTTCAGATTGATATGTTAAACTAAAAGCTAAACTTCTAAATTCTCTACTGTCATATACGTCAAATACAATTACATTTTTAAGTATTTTGCTGCTCATTTTATATATATCGTTTATTACTTCTCCTGCAATTATGTCTTTACTAAAGTTAAAACTCATATCTTTTTTTATACTTGGATATTTACTAGGCGCGGTGTATTTTATTTTTGATCCTTTGCTCTTGCTTAATTCATCTAAAGATATTTCAAATATATACGTCTCAGAATGTTTTAAACTTGGGTGTAATTTTCCAATAAATCCTATTTTTTTATTATCTACAAGTATATCAGCTGATATACCTTTGTGCATAAATGTTATATTTTCATTTCTAATGAATTTTATTCTGTTTTTATATCCTAAGTATTCTAGTAATGTAATGATTATTCCTTTTAAGTAATAAAAATCTACTTTTGGTGTTTGTGTAAAATCACTTTTTAATATGTTTCCTTTTGCTAAGGCACATAATTTCATGTCTTCTTTAAATTCATCCATTTCTTTGTAGTAAACATTACTTATTTCATATATAAGTAAGTCATCATTGTGCCTTGATTCGTTGTAGTTTAGTACATCAATTAAACTACTAACTAAATTAGTTCTTACATGTGTTCTATCATTGCTAATTGGTTTTAATAGTACTATGTTTTCTTTGTTTTCGTAATTATATAGTTCACTATTTTTCTTGCTTATTAATGTATAAGTTCTTGTTTCATTAAATCCTAAGCTTTTCATTAGAGCACTTACATCTTTTCTATATTTTATTCTAGGTACGTACCCTCCAGTAGTTAATTTAAGCGTTGGAAGTTTTGCTACTATTTTGTCGTAACCAAATAATCTTCCAATTTCTTCAATTATATCTTCTTTGATGCTTATGTCTAGTCTTCTAGAAGGTGCTGTAACATAATATGTTTTATCCTTTGCTCTATATTCAAATTTTAATCTATTAAGTATGTCAATTACATCTTCATCTTCTATTTTTACTCCAATGACTTTATTAATTTCTTCTAATGTTACTTCTATTACGTTTTTATTTGCTTCTATTTTACTTATTGTTTTTTCATTTTTACTTATCTGAGCATTTGCATATTTTTCTAATAAGTGGCATGCACGTTTTAAAGCTAATAACGTATATTCTGGATTTATTCCAACTTCATATCTTAAACTTGCTTCGCTTCTTAAATCTAATTTAATGCTAGTTCTTCTAACTTTTAGTTTGTCAAAAATCGCACTTTCAATTAAAATGTTTTTTGTGTTTTCGTCTACGTCTGAATTAAGTCCACCCATTACTCCAGCTATACAAATTGGTTTGCCCCCGTCTGTTATTACGATGTCTTCACTATTTAGTGTTCTTTCTTGCTTATCTAATGTTGTTATTACTTCCCCGTCTTTTGCCATTCTAACTAGTAATGTGTTACCTACTTTATCTGCATCAAAGAAGTGTAGTGGTTGTCCAAATTCAAGCATTATATAGTTAGATATGTCTACCACGTTGTTTATTGGTCTCATTCCTGCATTAGTAAGTCTTTGTTTAATGAATTCTGGGCTTTCTTTTATTTCTACATTTTTAACTAACTTTGCATAGTATAATAAAACGTTTTCGGTTTCAACTTTTAAATCAATGTTTGTTTCAAAATCACTTTCAATATAATTTAACTCTGGTAATTTTACTTCTCTATTTAATACTGCTCCAACTTCATAAGCAAATCCTATATGGTTTAAGCAATCGTTTTTTCTATTTGGGTTTAAATCTAATAAATATATTGAGTCTAAATTTAAATATTCTTTAGGACTATTTCCAACTATTGCATCATTAGGTAGTTCATGTATCCCTTCGCTTTTTTCCTCTAAACCTAATTCTTCTAGTGAACAAAGCATTCCGTTACTACTTACGCCTCTGATAACACTTTGTTTTATTTCCATGCCGTTTGGTAATTTTGCTCCTGGTAAACTAACCACAACTTTTATTCCACTTCTGGCATTGGGTGCTCCACAAACAATTTGTTCAGTTTTCGCTCCTATATTTACTTCACATACTTTTAAATGATCACTATTTTCGTGTGGTTTTGCATTTATAATTTCACCAACAACTATTTTATCAAAATTGATTTCACCAATTACTTCTTGTACGTTGACGCCTGCATTTGTAATTTTGTCAGCCAATTCTTTTTTATCAACGTCATCAATTTTTACATAGTCGTTAATCCAGTTTGTGCTTATTTTCATTAGTTATCCCTCCTATTAAAGTCGTTCACTCTTAGGTCGTTAGTATATAAAACTCTTATATCTCCAATTCCATATTTGAGCATTGTTAATCTGTCTATTCCAAAGCCAAATGCAAATCCATTATATTTTTTTACATCATAACCGCATCCTGTTAAAACGTTAGGATGTACCATTCCGGCACCTGCAACAGTAATCCATCCTGTGTTTTTACATAATTCGCATCCTTTTCCTCCACATTTAAAACAACTTATATCTAATTCAACGCTTGGTTCTGTAAATGGATAAAAACTTGGCCTAAATCTGCTTTCTACATTTCCAAATAATCTTCTCACGACTAGATCCATTGTCCCTTTTAGATTGGCTAAACTTATATTTTCATCTACTAATAGTCCTTCCATTTGTGTGAATTGATGTGAGTGTGACGCGTCATCATTATCACGTCTATATGTTTTTCCGGGACAAACTACTCTTATTGGACTTTTTTCAGTGTTTGCTAACATTGTTCTTATTTGAACTGGACTTGTTTGACTTCTTAAAAGCATTGTGTCTGTTATATAAAATGTGTCTTGTTCATCTCTTGCTGGGTGTCCTATTGGTAAGTTTAACATTTCAAAATTGTATAAGTCACATTCTACTTCTGGGCCTTCTACAACTGTAAAGCCTAGTGAAATAAATACTTCTTCAAGTTCTTCTATTACTTTTTCTATTGCGTTAGCACTTCCAATTTGTCTAAATGTGCCATTTAAACTTATATCTATTTTTTCACTTTCTAATTTTTCGTTTAGTTTTTGTTCTTCTAGTTCGTTTTTTACTTTTTCTAATTTATTTGATACTTCACTTTTAAATTCGTTTATAAGTCTTCCTAATTCTTTTACTTCGCTTTTTTCTACATTTTTTAATGAACTTAAGAAATTAGTAATTATTCCTTTTTTTCCTAGGTAGTTTATTCTTGTGTTTTCTAATTCTTCCAGTGATGTAATAGTCAATTGTTCAAATTCTTTTTTAGCTTTTTCTATGTTTTCTTTCATTTTTCCTCCCAAAAAAATAATCTTTATTCATAAGGACGGATTTAACCGCGGTACCACCTTAATTCATAAAGATTTATGCTTCTCATTAAAGTTAACGCCTTTTGTACGTCTTTTAATTTGATAGGCTGAATTTCATAAATATAATTTTATTAGTTCGCACCTTCCACTAACTCTCTAAAAAAAAATGTATATTTACTACTTAAACCTTTAAAAGTAAGTTAATTATACAATATTTTAGTTTGTTTTACAATATTTTTTATCGCTGGTCGCTTATAGTTGCATTACTGTTATTTGTTTCTAATTCTGAAATTGGGTCATAAGGAACTCCTGTAGTTGTTCCTACGAGTAGTGCTATGTCCACTGCATTTTCTGGCAAACCCCAAGAATTACCAGAAAATTCAAAGATTGCCTGATCTACTACGTAGCCTCGTGTATTAAAAGTTACGTTATTCATTATAATTCCAGTTGAACCTGGGTTTAAGTAAGCGGGTTGTCTTAATGAATAGAAAATATTATCTCTAACTAATAAATTTGTAGCATTACCTTGCGTTACAAAGCCGCGATTAACTACCCAAGTTGATGAGTCTACTGGTTGATTAGGTCCGTAAATTTGACAATATATTATTTGGTTATTTGCCCCAGATACTTGTATAAATTCTACTGGATATGCCGCGTTACCAGTTATAGTAAGCCCATCAAGTATGTTATTTCCAGTTAGCAAAAACGGAATTGTTGGTGATTCAAGTTCAATAAATGACCCAGTTCTTCCCTTTATCGTAATATTATTACTTAAAACATATTGACTAGTAACTAGATATGTTCCGCTTAAAACATTTATCACTCCATTTGGTTCGACTGCGTTTAATGCTTCCTCTATAGTTTGAAATGGTTTCTCTTCAGTGCCGTCTCCATTAGGTGCAGCACTTGACTGTACAAATAAATTATATGGATTTGGTTCAATACTTCCGGTTGCTCTAGTCGCCCCTGTTGGTCCTGTTACCCCCGTTGGGCCTGTTACCCCGGCTGGTCCAGTTATACCACCACCAGTTCCTGCAGGGCCTGTTGGTCCTGTAGGCCCAGTTGCCCCGGTTACACCAGCTGGCCCTGTAGCCCCTGTTGCACCAGCTGGCCCTGTTACTCCCGTTGGTCCTGGTACAAGACAAATTGGAATATTTTGTGCGCAAGAGTTTATATTTAATTAATTTTTTATATAATTTTGTTGCATATTTGTTCCTTCCAATATTACTAATATATATTATTATAAAATTAGAAATTAATTACCTATTTACGCATTAAAAATATAAAAATTTAGTTTTCTGCTGTTGAACAAGTATCAGTTAATTTCACAGTATATGGATTACTTGCTGTTCCATCACCACTATTATACTGAACACATGACTTAAGTGATATTACTGGACGGACGCCGGACTGAATATACTCTAAATATAATGCATTAATACACCCAGACATATAACTAGCACCAATACCCATAACTCGTGCTCCCGCATTATAAATGGAATACCAATCATAAGGGCTCATTGTCCACCAATAACTTGTACCAGTTTTAGCGTTTTGAGCTATATAATAATTTGCATTTGATTTACTAGACACCCCACCTGCATAAGCTACTTCATCTACTGTTATCAATGCTATTGGATATGTAAGTGCTCCATTTCCTGTACTTGTGCTTGCTGTAAATTTATCATTATCATTACTACATATATAAGTTGGTGATTTTCCTTTATCTAATCTAATATATGAAGAATAATAAAACTGCGAATCAACAAAGTCACCACTACCAACTGTTCTATCATTGCAATATATTGCTGTTTTACTTATATAACTATCATAATCACTAAGTAAATTAGTTTGATACCATGAATCAATTGTTTCTTTGATAGAACTATTAATAGTATATCCGAATTGTTCATTTATCGTATACATATATCCTACATATGACTTGTTATTTTTAATATTAAAAATTTGCCCTGTATTTATAAATGCTGCTGTGTCCGTTGTACTTGTCCCTGCATATATGAGTCTTACACTATTGTCTTCGTTTATTCTTACTATTCTCCAGTAATATCCTCCAAATTCTACATAATT
>CALVVO010000024.1 GCA_944363885.1 uncultured Bacilli bacterium
ATATAGCCCAGAATGCCAAAACTGGAGCGGGATATTGGTGGACGATGAGCCCGTCTTATTGGATCAACAACAACGACATCGCGCTCGTGTTCTACGTAGGAGGCTCAATTGCTACGGGCAGCTTGGACAACTACAACGAAGTCGATTCCACTTACGGGGTGCGCTCAGTAATATCACTTAAGGCATGTGTTTTATATAATAGTGGAGATGGAACAGCAAGTAATCCATATACTGTTAAATTAACTGATACTTGTTCAACAGCTGAAAACTAAAAAAATTCATTGAAAGAATTCTCTTTAAATTGTATAATTAAATTGGTGATAAACATGGATAGTAAACTTGAAAGATTTTTGAAACTTGTTAAATTTGATAGTCAAAATTATTCATGTTTTTTTGATGCAAAAATTGTCAATGTGAAAGTAAACAATAAAAATAAGAGTTGGGAAATTTATATAAAACTAAAAAAAATGATTGGTTTACAAACATATTTAGATTTAGTTGATAAAAGTGCAAAAATAAAAAATGTAAAAAAGGTTAATTTTTATTTTTTATTTGAAGAAGATAATAATACATTTAATGAATATTTTAATTATTACTTTGATTTATTAAAGATAAAATATCCTATGTTAAATGGAATAAAAGAAGAAGATATTATAATAGATAATAGTAAAATAGTTATTAAAGTGTTAAATAAAATTGAAGAAGATAAAGTAAATAGTTTAAAAGAGGAATTAAAAGTATTTTTAAAAAGTTTGGGTTTTTTTAATATTGAAATTGAACCTGTAGTGAGTGAAGAAGTTCAAAAAGAAGTAAAAGAGATGTTTAAAAGTAATGAAGTTATAAGAATAGAAGAAAAAAAATCTAGTGAAGTGATATTTGGTAATTTAATTAAAAGTAAACCTGTTTCGTTAAAAAGTATAATTGCCGAGGTAAATGATATAACATTAGAAGTTTTTGTTTTTGGCATTGAAGAAAAAGAAACTAATAGTGGTTTTACTATTTTTACTTTAAAAGTTAGTGATTATAGTGATTCAATTTATGCTAAGATATTTACTAAGGAAAAAGATGTTATTGAGCATCTTAGAAAAAATATAAAAGTCAGTTCTTGGTATATGATGCGTGGGTATGTAAAGCATGACAATTTTGCAAACGATTTAGTTTTTAATGTAAGAGATATAATGAGTGTAGATAGAAAAAGTGAAAAAAGAACGGATGATGCTGCAGAAAAAAGAGTTGAATTACATGTACATACGGTTATGAGTCAAATGGACGGGCTTATCAGATGGGACAAACTTCTTAAAAAAATTGGCGATTTCGGTCATCGTGCAGTAGGTGTTACTGACAAAAATAGTGTACAAGCATTCCCTAAATTGTATAAAAATAAAGGTGATATAAAAGTTTTATTTGGAGCTGAAATATATTTAGTAGATGATGAATTTAAAATAATAAATAAAGAAACAGAAGAAGATTTAAGAAATAGTACATATGTAGTTTTTGATTTTGAAACTACTGGTTTTAATGCTGAATTTGATACAATTATTGAAATAGGCGCTGTAAAAATGCAAAACGGTGAAATAATTGATAGATTTGATGAACTAATTAATCCAAATGTTAAATTAAGAAATGAAATAATTGAACTTACTCATATAACTGATGATATGTTAAAAGATAAGAGGAGTGAAAAAGAGGTTGTAACAGACTTCATTAAATGGTTTGGATCGTGCCCCATGGTTGCTCAAAACGCTAGATTTGATGTTTCATTCCTTAATAGTGCGTATAGAAAATACAATTTAGGAACCTTTGAAAACACAGTATTAGATACTATGGAATTAAGCAAAGTATTAAGTCCAGATATGCATAGACATAGTTTAAGCGCGCTTGTAAAAAGATGGAATATCGAATTTGATGAAGAAGGACACCATCGTGCTGACTATGACGCTGAAGCAACTGCAAAAGTACTATATAAAATGATATCTTCACTTGATTCAAGTTTTAAATTAATGAAAGATTTAAACAACTTAGTTGATAAAACAACTGCAATAAAAAATAACAAACCATATCACATAACAATTTTTGCTAAGAATAACGCAGGACTTAAAAACTTATTTAGAATAATAAGTTATGCAAATACAGATTACTTCTATAAAACACCAAGAATGCCAAAGAGTAAATTAATCGAATTAAAGGAAGGTATACTTATTGGAAGCGGATGCGTAAACGGAGAGATATTTAATCTTGCAAAAACACAAGGTGAAGATGAGTTAATTAATGCCATGGAACTTTATGATTTTATTGAACTAAATCCGCCAAGCATATGTAACTTTTTAATTGAAAGTGGTGAATTTACAAATCCATTTGAATTAAAAGAAACAATGAAAAAAATAATAGCTGCAGCAGATAAAATAGGAAAACCCGTTGTTGCTACTGGAGACGTGCATACACTTGATCCAGAAGACAATATATATAGAGAGATATTAGTGGCACAAAAACAATCTGGAGGAGGATTTCACCCACTCAATAAGCCAAGTATAAAGCACATTCCAAATGCATACCTAATGACAACAAATGAAATGTTAAAAGAATTTGAATTTTTAGGTAAAGAAAAAGCATATGAAATTGTAGTTAAAAATAGTAATATGATTGCAGACATACCAGAAGAAATAGAAGTCATTAAAAAAGACTTATATCCGCCAAAAATGGAAAACAGTGCAAATATAGTTAGAGACATGGTATATGGAAACGCAAGAAAAACATATGGAGAAAATTTACCTGAAATTATAGAAACACGACTTGACAAAGAAGTTGGCGGAATTATAAGTGGTGGATATGATGTAATGTATTTAATCGCACAAAAATTAGTACAAAACAGCAATGAACACGGATACATGGTAGGTAGTCGTGGAAGTGTAGGAAGTAGTTTAGTTGCGACGTTTATGAACATAACCGAAGTTAATCCATTGCCACCACATTACGTATGCCCAAATTGTAAAAAAAGCATTTTCGAATTAGATGGAGAAAGCCTATCAATGAAATATGGAAGCGGATTTGATATGCCAGATAGAATATGTGAATGCGGAACTAAAATGAAAAAAGATGGACAAGATATACCATTTGAAACATTCTTAGGATTCAATGCAGATAAAACACCAGATATAGACCTTAACTTTAGTGGAGAATATCAAGCAAGGGCTCATGAATATACAAAAGTATTATTTGGAGAGCACAACGTTTACAGGGCAGGGACAGTAAGCACAATAGCTGAAAAAACAGCATTTGGCTATGTTAAAGCGTATATGGAAGAAAAAGGAATAACGATGAGAAGGCCAGAAATAGAAAGACTTGCTGGTGGAATAACTAAAATCAAGAGAACAAGTGGACAGCATCCTGGTGGAATAATAGTAATTCCAGCTTACAAAGATGTATTTGACTTTACACCTTACCAATACCCTGCGGAAAATCCAGAAGCTGATTGGTATACCACTCACTTTGAATTTCATGACATAGAAGAAAATGTACTAAAACTTGATATATTAGGGCACGATGATCCGACAGTACTAAAATATTTATGTGATGATGTTAATGTTAATATAAATGATATACCGCTTGATGATTGGGATGTATTATCTTTATTTACTAGTCCCAAAGCTTTAGGTGTAACTTCGGAAGAACTAGGGTGTCCAACAGGAACTTGGGGTGTGCCAGAATTTGGTACTAATTTTGCTATAAAAATGCTTACTGAAATTAATCCAACAAAATTTGCTGATTTAATTAAAATTGCGGGTTTGGCTCATGGTACTGATGTATGGGCAGGAAATGCAAGAGATTTACTTTTAAGTGGAACATGTACATTTGATCAAGTAATAGGGTGCCGTGATGATATAATGATTTATTTAATAAAATGTGGAATTGATAAAGGAAAAGCATTTAAAATAAGTGAATTTATACGTAAAGGTAAAACTGCAAAAGAACCGGATACATGGAAAGAACATAAAGAAGTGTTAAAGGGCGCTAATGTTCCAGATTGGTATATAAATAGTTGTGAAAAAATCAAATACATGTTTCCGAAAGCACATGCTGCAGCATATGTAACAAACGGATTTAGAGTTGCTTGGTTTAAAGTACATCATCCAATCAATTATTATCGTGTATTTTTATCAATTAGAAAAAGTGATTTTGATATAGAAGCAATGCTAGGAGGAATTAACACATTGAATGCGAGAATAAAAGAAATTGAAGAAAAAGGATTTGATGCGTCAGTTAAAGAAGAGGCAGTAAAAAGCACACTTGAAGTGGCAAAAGAAATGGTACTTAGAGGTTTTAAATTTGAAAATATATCACTTACTAAAAGTGATGCCACAATGTTTGTTTTAAATGAAAATAAAGATGGGCTTTATCCGCCATTTACTGTATTAGATGGAATGGGTGATATAGCTGCTAAAAAATTGGTTGAAGAAAGAGATGAAAAACCTTTTGTTAGCATAGAAGATGTTCAATATAGAGGTAAAGTTTCCCAAACATTGATGGACAAGTTAAGAGGTCTTGGGGTATTTGATGATCTTCCAGAAAGTTCTCAATTAAGTTTAGATTTATTTAGTAATATGTGAGGAAAAATATGCAATTAGTAATATTAGCCGCTGGTCAGTCAAGAAGATTTGGTAGGCCAAAACAATTAGAAAATGTTTATAAGAATAAAACTATAATTGATTATAATATTTTAAATGCTACAGAAAACAATATAAAGGACATAATAATAGTAACAAATAAAGAGTTAGAAGAAAGAATGAGTAAAAGATACTCAAAAAAAGCAAAAATATATTCAAGCGATTTTGAAAGAAAAACTATTGGAAATCTGTATACACTATATTCTATTTTAGATAAAATTAATGGAGATTTTATTGTGGTAAACGCTGATGATTATTATGAAAAAAGTGTTTTTAAAAAAGCAAAAAAATTTTTGAATAAAGGAAATGAAAATATAGCAATAGTTACTTATAAATTAAATAATGTTTTGAGTAGTAATGGGCCAGTTAATCGTGGATTAGTGATAAAAAATAGAAAGTATTTATTAAATATAAAAGAAACAGTAGGTATAGAAAAAAATAATCATATTATAAAAGATCAGAATGAAAATGTGTTAAATGGAAGCAATCTTGTAAGTATGGGATTTTATATATTTAAAAAATCAATAAAAGATGATATAAAAGAATACGTAGAAATGTCTATAAAAAACAAATTATATTTAAAGCATGAATTACGTTTAACAGAATTTATATCAAATGTAAAATCTAAATATAAAATTAAAATATTAAAAACAAATGCTAAATGGACGGGGATAACTTTTGAAGAAGATAAAAAAGATGCATACAATTTTTTTAAGAATAAGTGCTAACAGGCACTTTTAATTTGTAATTATAAATGGTATACTTTTAAAAGGTGATAATGTGAAACGAGCAATACTTGTAGATGGAAATAATCTCTTATTTAGAAGTTATTATGCGACAGCGTATAATGGGAACTTAATGAAAAATAGTAAAGGATTTCCAACTAATGCAATATTTGGTTTTATAAATATGATAAATAAGATAATTTTAGAAGAAAAGCCAGAATACATGTTAGTTGCGTTTGACAAAGGAAAAAACTTTCGTCACGAAAAATACAAAGAATATAAGGAAGGGAGAATAAAAACGCCTGATGATTTATTACTTCAATTTCCATATGCAAAAAAAGTATTAGAAAACATGGGAATAAAATATTTAGAAGTTGATAATTATGAAGCAGATGACATAATAGGGACATATGCACGGTTAGCTGACGAAGATAAAAATTATGACGCTACAATTATTAGTAGTGATAAAGATTTACTTCAACTTATAAGTGGTGATGTAAACGTTAAATTACTTAAACAAAAGGATTACATTTTGATGAATGAAGAAACATTTAAGGAATATTATGGTGTTGAACCAATTAAAATGATTGATTTAAAAGCGTTGATGGGAGATGTAAGTGATAATATACCTGGTGTAAAAGGCATTGGAGAGAAAACTGCAATAAATTTGATTAAAGAATATGGATCATTGGAGAATTTATATGAGAACATTGACATCTTAAAAGGCAAGACAAAAGAAAAATTAATAGAGGATAAAGATAATGCTTTTTTTTCAAAAGAACTTGCTACAATATATAAAAAAGTTCCTGTTCCATACACGTTTGAAGATTTAAAAATAAATAGTTGTGATACATTGAGTTTAAAAAAATTATATGAAGAATTAGAATTTAATTCATTTATAAAAAAACTTAAAGAAAATGAAATTGTGAGTGATTGTGATGATGAAAGTGTAGAATACAAAGAGAATATTCAATATAGCGATGTAGAAAAAGTTGATAAACCATTTGCTTTTTATTTAGAACTTACTAGTGATAATTATCATATGGGTGAGATAATTGGTTTATCTATTTATGATGGAGTGAAAAGTTATTATTTAACAAAGGATGAGATTATAAAAAATAAGCAAATTTTTAAGTATGCTGCGTATACATATGATCTTAAAAAAAGTATGGTCGTGTTAAAAAAACTTGGTATAGATTTAACTCATGTTAAGTTTGATACTATGATAGCCCTTTATTTATTAAATAAAAATGTTAACGATGATATAAGTTATGTATCAAATACATATGGGTATAAAATAAAATATGTTAATGATATAAGAAAAAATAGTTTAAAAAGAGATATCGTTTTAAAAAGTAAATTTATTTACGAAGTAGTCGAAGATTTAAAAATCGAATTAGAAAAATTTAAATTAGAAAAGTTATTTAATGAAATAGAGATGCCATTAATTGAGGTATTAGCATATATTGAAGAAAATGGCATGTGTGTGGATAGAAAAATATTAGAAGACATGAAAGAAGAAGTGTCTGTTAAAATTGATTTAGTTAAAAATAAAATATATAATTACGCTGGAGTTGAATTTAATATAAGTTCGCCTAAGCAGTTAGGAGAGGTGCTTTTTGAAAAATTAAATCTACCTTATGGTAAGAAAAAGGGTAAGACTGGTTACTCAACAAGTCATGACATTTTAGTAAAATTAAGAGATTTACATCCAATTATAAATTTAATACTTAAGTATAGAGAAATGACAAAACTATATAGTACATATTTAGAAGGATTAGGTAACTATATATTAGAAGATGGGAAGATACACACTATATTTAAGCAAACAATTGCAAGAACAGGTCGATTAAGCTCTACTGAGCCAAATTTACAGAACATACCAGTAAGAACAGAAGAAGGAAAATTAATAAGAAAAGCTTTTTTACCGGAAAAAAATTCAATAATAATGACTAGTGATTATTCTCAAATAGAACTTAGAGTTTTAGCACATATATCAAAATGCGAAAATCTTAAAAATGCTTTTCTAAACCACGAAGATATTCATACAAAAGTCGCAAGCGACATATACGGCGTAGCAATTGAATCAGTCAGCAAAAGCATGAGAAGAACAGCAAAGGCAGTAATTTTTGGAATAGTTTATGGAATAAGTGGATATGGATTAGGAGAAAACCTAGAAATAAATCCGAACGAAGCCAAAAAATTCATTGAAAAATATTTAAAGATGTATCCGGGTGTAAAAGAGTACATGGACAACATAAAAAAAGAAGCCTATGAGAACTATTATGTAAAAACAATATTTGGTAGAATTAGATATTTAGACGAATTAAGAAATACAAACTATATGATTAGAAGTAT
The DNA here is from genome assembly GCA_944363885.1 of uncultured Bacilli bacterium. GTDB lineage: Bacteria > Bacillota_I > Bacilli_A > RF39 > UBA660 > CALVVN01. Next base: position 7,745 of record CALVVO010000024.1, read on the forward strand.
GGGTGAGAGAATGGCATTAAATACACCAATACAAGGCAGTAGTGCAGATATTATAAAAAAAGCAATGATTGATGTATATAAATATTTTAAAGAAAATAAATTAAAGAGTACGATGATATTACAAATACATGACGAACTTGTATTCAATGTAGTAAAAGAAGAAAAAGAAAAAGTCACAGAAATTGTAACTAAACTTATGGAAAATGCATATAATTTAGATGTACCATTAAAAGTAGAAGTAGAATTTGGAGATAATTGGTATAACGCAAAGTAGGTGTAATATGACAAGCAAAGAACTTCTTGTAAGTTTAATAACTAACTTATCACTAGGAATTATAAAAGTGATAGGTGGTTTTTTTACTAATTCAAAAACATTAATAAGTGATGGAATACACTGTTTATCTGATATGTGTACAGATATAATTGGAATAATAGGCACAAAGTTAGCAAAGAAGAAACCTGATAAAGAGCATCCATTTGGGCATGGAAAAATCGAGTATGTAACTAGCATGCTTATGAGTATATTTATAGTATTATTAGGAATTACATGTGTAATAAATTCGTTTAAAAACACAACTAATGACACAAATGCAATTGCTTTAATGATATTATTCTTTTGTATACTTGTAAAACTTATATTAAGTAGTTATCTATTGCGAAAAGGAAAAAAACTTAATAACTCTATATTAATAACAAATGGAACAGAAAGTAGATATGATGCATATAGTTCCATGTTTGCATTGTTATTTATTGCATTAAGCTTAATAAATCCAAATAACAAAATAATAAATTATGATATTATTGGAAGTGTAATTATAGGTATTTTAACAGTAAAAATTGGTATACAATTATTTATAAGAAACATACAAAGTGTAATAGGAGAAATAGACACGGATACAAATAGACAAGAAATACTAAAAAATATAATATTGAAAAACAAAAAAATAAGTATAAAAAGACTAACAATATTAAAATACGGACACTACGAAAACGTAATTATAGATTTATTTGTTAGCCCTAAAATGACAATAAAGGAATCATATAGACTTGAAAACAAGATAAAAACAGAACTAAAAAAAGATGAAAGAATAAAGTATGTTACAATAAGTTATGCTCCAAAAGAAACTATTTAATAATAACTTTACTTTTATACTCATCTCTAATAAGTTCAGTATTATTTAAAATCATAGAATAAATTGTTGTTACCCGAAGTTCATAATCAAGCAATTTATAACCATTTTTAAATTTCGTTAATATAGGTAAAGAAGAAAGTTTTTTAGCACTTTTTAATATCTCTTTACCTTTTTTATTCATACCCAAAACACGAATATATTCTAGTTTAAAATCACTTGCTTCTGCCTTAGTTATATTAAACAAAATAAATAACAAAATTCTACTAATTCTATTATAAGTATATCTTTTGGTTTTAACATTTAAAATAAGTTCATTTAAATTACTACTAATCAAAGCAGAATTGTATAAACGACTACAAATAGATTCATCGACTAAATGAAATTTGCATAGATCATCTTTATTAATCAAAATATTATATTTTATTAAATTAAATAACAAATTAAAATCAAAATTGTTTTGTTTCATATAATTATATGTTTCAATAGGCACAGAATTTTTAAAATCCAAATTATTTAAATATTTATTCCTAATATTTGATGCACTTACAATATCAGAATCGCTATCTAAATCATTATAGTCATTAGAACGTTTTATAGATTTAATAATTATTTTATCATTTATCTCTAAAACACTTTTAATATAAGAAACAGCCAAAATATCATTAGGAGTATTTACTTTTAAACCAGTCAAATTATAAATTGCATTTGAAAGACTAGTAGGATAATTAAGACCTTTATCCATATTTGTTTTTACTAAATTATCAAACTTCTTATTATTAAGTTGAACTTTCGCTATTTCAATCAATTTTAAAATATCATCAGATTCACTACCAAAAACTAGTACATCTATACCAACTTCATTTAATAATTTTACTGCGTTAAAAGCAAAAGTATCAGCACTTTGACAAAAAACTGAAGGTAGTTCAATAACTAAGTCAACACCATTACTTAGGGCAAGACTAGTTTTTTGCCACTTGTTTAATAAGCTAATTTCGCCACGCATAGTAATAGATGAACTCATTGCCACTGTAATAGAACAATCTTTATATATTTTTTTAATTTCATTAATTTGATAGATATGTCCATTATGAAATGGATTATATTCAACAATTATTCCAATTTTCATATTATTGCTCCTAAAATAATTTTAACATATTTTTGTAATTATTGTATTTTTATTTAAATAAATAAAATTTAATTAAAAATAAAAATTGTTTTTAAGAAAAAGATAGTATATAATATTGAAATAAGAGGGAGAGGTTGTATGAAAAAAAAACGATTCTTATTGTTAAGAAGAATTAAGAAAATTGGTGTTACAAAGGAAGAATTATTAAATATATTAAATCAAAATGAAAGCATGTTAGATTTATTGGCTGATGTAAAAGCAAGTGAGTTAAAAGAATATATTAAAATAATTCAGATGTATTCATTAACAGATTATGATGTTTCTGAAATAATTATGGTTTTAAAAAACGCTAAGTATTTTTTTGAAACTCTAAAAATTTTAACAAATAAAAAATTAATAGAAGCAGGGATAGTATTAGAGGGCGCAGATCTTATAAATGAATCAAAAGAGTATTTTAATGCTAAATATGCAAGTCAAGTTTTAACAAGCAAAACAGCGATAGAAGCAGGGATAGTATTAGAGGGTGCAGATCTTATAAATGAGTCAAAAGAGTATTTTAATGCTAAATATGCAAGTGAAGTTTTGACAAACGAAACAGCGATAGAAGCAGGGATAGTATTAGAGGGTGCAGGTCTTATAAATGAATCAAAAGAGTATTTTAATGCTAAATATGCAAGTCAAGTTTTAACAAGCAAAACAGTGATAGAAGCAGGGGTTGCTCTAGAAGGAGCAAGAATTGTGAATGAGTCAATCATAGATTTTAATGCTGATTGTGCATTCTACTTTATAAAATTTGCAGCAGACGAAGCTGATATAGATAAAAAAACAATCTTAGAAGGTGCCAGAATAATAGCTAAATCAAAATATGAATTTAATGCTTTTTATGCAAGCGGAGTTTTGACAAATGAAGAAGCAGTAAAAGCGGGAATAGCATTAAAGGGTGCTAAAATAGTAAGTGAATCCAGGAATCATTTTAATGCTGCGGATGCAAGCCAGGTTTTGATTTGTGAACGTGCAATAGATGCAGGAATAGCACTTGAAGGAGCAAAAGTAATAAATGAGTCAAAGAAAAAATTTAATGCCACATATGCAAGTGAAGTTTTGACAAATGGAGAAACGATAAAAGCAGGGATAGCATTAGAGGGAGCAGGTCTTATAAATGAATCAAAAGAGTATTTTAATGCTAAATATGCAAGCCAAGTTTTAACTTGTGAACGTGCAATAAAAGCAGGAATAGCATTAGAGGGAGCAAAAGTAATAAATGAATCAAGCCAAGAGTTTAATGCTTTCTATGCAAGACAACTTTTAACAAGTAAACGAGCTATAAAAGCAGAGGCTGTTTTAGAAGGGGCAAAAGTAATAAATGAATCAAGTAAAGAGTTTAATGCTAGATATGCAAGTCAAGTTTTAACTTGTGAACGTGCAATAAAAGCAGGAATAGCATTAGAAGGAGCAAAAGTAATAAATGATTCAAAAAAAGAATTTAATGCTGATTGTGTATTTTACATTATAAAATTTGCAGCAGATGAAGCTGATATAGATAAAAAAACAATCTTAGAAGGTGCCAGGATAATAGCTAAATCAAAACATGAATTTAATGCTTTCTATGCAAGCGGAGTTTTGACAAATGAAGAAGCAGTAAAAGCGGGAATAGCATTAGAAGGTATTATAATAATAAATGAATCACAACAACTATTTAATGCTTTCTACGCATGTCAAGTTTTAACTTGTGAACGTGCAATAAAAACAGGGGTAGCACTGGAAGGAGCTAGGATAATAAATGAATCACCCCAAAAATTTAATGCTAAATATGCTAGTATATTTTTATTAAATGAAAGAGCATTAGAATTAGGAAATGCTCTTAAATTAGCTAGAAAAGTAAATGAATTAAAATATGGTTCTGAACCTAAATATTTAGTGAATTATGACAAATTTGATATGCAAAACGAGAATTTTGATTTTAGAGGTTTAATTTCAGCTATGGAAAGTGAAGACTTTGATGATATAGATGTCAATGTATTTGTTAAAAGAATGAGATGAAAAAAATAAAATAATAAGCATTAAAAAATTGTTTTTAAATAATTAATCATTATAATGTTGTATTTTTCTAGTTAAAGTGTATACACTATTAATCATTGGAATTTCTGAATTTAATAATAGGTGTGGATTTGAATGTGGGACTTTATATCCATTAAAACTTTTTAACATTTTTATATCATTTAAAGAGTTTCCAATAGAATAAATGTTTTTTGAGTCTATTTCAATTTTTAATTCTTTTAATAATGCAATTAAACCTTTTCTTTTATCTGAATAATGCGAAATGCTAATTTTTTTAAAAAATGCGTTTACTTTTATACCAGAGATTAAATTAGATATTTTTTTAAATTTTATTAAATTATCTGTTTCTATTAGGATTTTATATGCTGCTTGATTCGTTATGTTTCCATATATGTCGAGATAATTTAAAGATTTTATGCCAAATAGTATATTAATAGTACTTAATAACTCTCTTATTTCATGTTCGTAAATTATATTTGTATAAATAATATCTCCGTTGTTATCTAATATTATTTTCCCGTTACTACAAATTAGATAATCGTATGGTATAGAAAACCATTTTAATTCTTTTATAATTTGTTTTGGCTTCCTTGCTGTTGAGATTACAAATAAATTATTATTAGCTCTATACTCTTTTATGCCTTTTATATTTTTACTAAATAATGGTTTAAAATAAAAAGGATTTAATGTTCCATCGTAATCGCTTACTAAAATTTGCATACTCATCCTCCATTAAAATATATGAAAAAATATAAAAATGTAGTATAATATGGTTGAGGTGAAAAAGTTGATAATCGATTTAAATCCTTTGTTTAGCGGGATAAAGTCTTCCATTGAATTTAGTGAAACTGTTAATTTTCCTGCGGAAGATTTGCAAAATACAAGTATAAAAAAATTAGCTGATGTAGTAGTAAGTGGAAAAATTGTTAAAATTAGTGATTATAGTATTAATTTAACTATGGATATAAAAACAAATATGACATTGGAAGATTCAGTAACTTTGGAAGAACTTGAATATCCAGTAAATATACAATTTAATAAAATAATAGATTGTAATGAAGAAGAGGATGGATATTTCAAAATATTGCAAAATAGACTTGATATTCTACCAATTGTGTGGGAAAATATAGTTCTAGAGGTTCCCCTTCGTATAGTAAAAGAAGAAAAAGAAACTATTATTGAAGGTGATGGTTGGTCATTAAATAAAAAAGAGAGTGATTCACCATTGAGTGATTTAAAAGAACTATTAGATATGGAGGAAAGAAGATGAAATTAAATTTACAAATGTTTGCTGTTCCTTTTAGAAGGGTAAGCAAAACGGCAAAACGTCAGCGTAGAACTCATTTAAAAAAGGACGCTCCAACTGTTGTTACTTGTAAACAATGTGGTGCGCCAATTGCTCCTCATCGAGCTTGTACAAAATGTGGGTACTATAAAGGAAAAGAAGTTATCAAAACTAAAGAAGAAAATTAATTCACGTAAAAGTGAATTTTTTTTATGAAGGAATTTATAAATAAGTATTTATAGTTTTTAAAATGTAGGAGTAAAACATAATATTTTGTAAAGAAAAAAATATAATTATGGTAAAGGAGGGTAAAATGAAAAAAATTTTGAAAAATTATTTGTTTCCAATTATAGTATTTGTTTCAATTATTATTGGTACATTAATAGGCGTTTATGCACCTAATTTTGCAAAAGAAATAAAACCATTTGGAGATATATTTTTAAATCTTATGTTTACAATTGTTGTACCTTTGGTGTTTGTTACTATTGCAAGTTCTATTGCAAATATGGTGGATTTGAGAAGATTGGGCAAAATAATGAGTAGAATGTTTGCCGTATTTTTTGTTACATGTGTTATTTCTGCTATAGTCATGTTAGTTGCTACTATAATTTGTAATCCTGCTAATGGTACAAACATTTCTACTGAAGCAGGAGAAGTGGTTGAAGCAAGTAATATAGGTGAAAAGATTGTGGCTGCATTAACTGTAACAGATTTTAGTGAATTGTTGAGCAGAAGTAATATGCTTCCTTTGATCATCTTTACTATTTTATTTGGAATAGGAATAAGTTCACTTGGAGAAAAAGGAAAAAAATTAGCGGAAATGTTAAATATAGCAAGTCAAGCAATGATGAAAGTGGTAAAATTTGTTATGTATTATGCTCCAATTGGTCTTTGTGCTTATTTTGCGTCTTTAGTTAGTATTTTTGGAGCTGCGTTATTAGAAGGATATATAAAAGCATTTGTTTTATATACAGTTATTTGCGTTATATATTTTTTGATTTTTTATACTATTTATGCTTATGTGGCTGGCGGAACAAAAGGAATAAAAATATTTTATAAAAATGTGTTGAGTCCTACTGCAACGGCTCTAGCAACTCAATCAAGTTTGGCTAGTTTGCCTAGTAATTTAGAAGCAACAAAAAATATTGGTTTAAGAGAAGATGTTAGAGAAGTTTGCTTACCTATAGGAACTACTATGAATATGCATGGTAGTGTAATGGGCGCAATTTTAAAGATTGCCTTTTTGTTTACAGTGTTTGGGGAATCATTTAGTGGTATAGGAACATTTACAACTGCAGTTTTAATCGCTGTATTAAGCGGAATGGTAATGTCAGGGATACCAGGCGGTGGATTAATTGGGGAAATGTTGATTGTAAGTTTATATAGCTTTCCTGCTGGAGCATTTGCAATAATTGCAACAATTGGAATAGTTATTGATGCTCCTGCTACAGCAGTAAATGTAGTTGGAAACACATCTTCTGCTATGTTAATTAATAGGTTAATAGAAGGAAAAAATTGGATAAAACCTATAAAATGATGTTGTTTACATTTATAATTAGTTTAGACTATTAACAAATTAGTTTGTTAATAGTTTTATTTTTAATATTGAATATATAATATTTATAATTGACAAAACTAGATAAAACCTATAAAATGATAATAGAAAGGTAAGAAGAAATGAAACAAGAGAAAATAATGCAAACAAATGTTCTAAACGGGGGGGGGTACATTATTAGCTAATAATAATGTAGGTTTTCTTGTTTTAATATACTTAAAAACACATATGTAAAGTATGTGTTTTTTGTGTGGTAAAAAGTAGGTGAAATAGT
>CALVVO010000025.1 GCA_944363885.1 uncultured Bacilli bacterium
TTGTAAGTATTTTTTTTGTGTTATACTTCATTTATAATATGAATCTTTAGCTGTGTCGGAATGGTAGGAACGTTTAAAATCCTTACATTAGCCGCGGCAATAGAAGAAAAAAAGGTAAATGTTTTTGAAGAAACATATTATGATTCGGGGAGCGTTAATGTAAGCGGAACAGCACTACATTGTTGGAAAGCAGGAGGACATGGTTTACAAACATTCATTGAAGTAGTAGAGAATTCATGTAACCCCGGATTTGTAGAACTAGGCCAACGATTAGGAAAAGAAAAACTATTTGAATACATTGAAAAACTTGGATTCGGACAAAAAACAGGAGTTGATTTAAACGGAGAAAGTACAGGAATAATATTTGATTTAGACAAAGTTGGACCTTTAGAGTTAGCAACGACAGCATTTGGGCAAGGAGTAAGTGTGACAGCAATACAACAAGTACAATCAGTTTCCACAATAGTTAATGGTGGAACAATGATGCAACCATTTATAGTAAAATCAATTAGTGAACCAGAAACATCTACAATAGTTGAAGAGTACACACCTACTGTAAAAAAAGAAAATGTTATAAGTAACGAAACAAGTGAATTAGTAAAATACGTATTAGAAAGTGTTGTAGCAAATGGAAGCGGAAGGAATGCATATATCGAAAATTATAGAGTAGGTGGAAAAACAGGAACTGCACAAAAAGTAGGAAACGACGGAAGATATATGGTCGGAAACTACGTACTTTCATTTATAGGTTTTATGTCAGCAAATGATCCTGATTATGTCATTTATATAGCCATTGACAATGCAAAAGGTGTAACCCAATATGGAGGCACTGTAGCTGCACCAATAGCTGGTAATGTTCTAAAAACAATAATAAATTTATATGATTTAGAAGAAGATACAAGTGGATTACCTAGAGAATATTTATGGTATGAACAAAAATACATAACAGTACCAGACGTAATTAATATGAATAAAAAAGAAGCAATAAAATCATTAAACGGCTTTACAATTGAGTATTCAGGGCAAGGGGACAAAGTAATAAGTACATCCCCTTCAGCAGGAGCTAGAGTTAAAGAAGGTGGCATAGTTAAAATAATGTTAAATTGACACATATTAGTAAAGTAATGTTTGGAATTATGACATAAAAGAGTATAATAAATTTACAAGGAGAGATTTCTATGTTAATTTTAGCAAAATCCGTTTTAGGTTTAATGATTGGCTTCTTTATAGCTGTTATTTTAGGGTATTTCTTAATCCCATTACTAAGAAAATTGAAGTTTGGACAAATTGTAAGTACTCATATAACAAAAAGACATTTACAAAAAGAAGGCACACCAACGATTGGTGGATTAATATTTATAATTCCAACTGTAATTACAATGATACTATTATATTTAAGAGGAAGTTTAAATTTTTCTTATAATCTAATAATAGTTATGTTTACATTTATATCTTATTCATTATTAGGTTTTGTTGACGATTATTTAAAAATAAAGCGTCATAATAATGATGGATTAAGCATAATTCAAAAACTTATTGCGGAAGTCATTATTGCTTTAATATTTTTTTACATATACATGAGAAGTGGTGGAAACACTTTACTAGAAATTACATCAATTAATTTTAGCATTGATTTAAAATGGACATATGGATTATTTATTTTATTTTTGTTAGTAGGAACGTCAAATGCAGTTAATTTGACTGATGGCGAAGATGGATTAGCAGCAGGATTATCGGCTATAGCGTTTTTCAGTTTTGGTATTATAACATGGGGGACTTCATGGGTAGAGGGATACCAAGAGATGGCAATCTTCTGCTTTATATTAGTGGGGTCTTTATTAGGATTTTTAGTTTATAACACACATCCGGCAAAAGTTTTTATGGGAGACACTGGGTCGCTTGGACTTGGGGCGGCATTAGCTTCAATAGCAATTTTAACAAAACATGAATTAAGCCTAGCGTTAATAGGTGGAGTTTTTATTGTAGAAACCTTATCAAGTTTAATTCAAATAATATCAATAAGAAAATTTAACAAAAAAATATTCAAAATGGCACCTTTGCATCATCACTTTGAGCAATTGGGCTGGGAAGAAAGAGATATAGTAAAATTATTTTGGATAGTAGGATTTATGTTAGGAATGTTTGCAATTTACTACGGTGTATGGTTATAAGACAAAAAGGGGGTTTTATAATTGAAAAAAGATAAAATATTATCTTTAGCAGTGATACTAATAACTATTTTTGGCATAATAATGATATACAGTTCTAGCTATATATGGGCTGAATACAAATACGACAATGCCTACAAGTATGTTATAAATCAAAGCGTATTTTTTATCATAGGAATTATTGTATTAAATATTGTTTCAAAGATTAACTATAACTTTTATAAGAAAAAAGCAAACCTTATATTAGGCGTTTGCTTTTTATTATTATTGCTTGTCCTCATCCCCGGGATCGGCATAGAAAGAAACGGATCAAGAAGTTGGTTTGGGATAGGTTCGCTAGGCATACAACCGAGCGAGCTATCAAAAATAGGTTTAGTAATTTTTATTTCAAAATTTTTATCCATAAATGATAAGGACAAAAAAGAAACAAAAAAATTTATATGGCCAGTATTATTAATAATAATATTATTTTTTGGATTAATAATGTTAGAACCTGATTTTGGAACCGGAATGGTAATAGTAATGTCACTAATAGGATTAATATTCATAACTGGCACTAAACTTGGAATTTTCATTAAACTAGGATTAGTAGGTTTAGTTGGAATTATAGGTTTAATAATTGCCGCGCCTTACAGATTAAAAAGAATCACTTCATTTTTAAATCCATGGAGCGACCCATTAGGAAGCGGATTTCAAATAATACAAAGTTTATATGCAATCGGTCCTGGTGGATTACTAGGCTTTGGGTTTCTAAACTCAAGACAAAAACATTTTTACTTACCAGAGCCACAAACAGATTTCATATTTTCAATAATATGTGAAGAATTCGGAATAGTAGGAGTATTACTCGTTTCAACATTATTTATCATAATATTTTATAGATGCATAAAAATAAGTATAAATCAAACGGACTTATTTGGAAAATATTTAGCATTTGGACTATCATTCATGCTAATATTTCAAACATTACTTAACTTAATGGTAGTTGTTGGAATATTACCAGTAACCGGTGTTACCTTACCATTTATAAGTTATGGTGGAAGCAGTTTACTTACAAGTTTAACAATGATAGGAATAATACTAAACATAAAAAATAACAATTAAAAAAGTTTAAAAATAAAACTTTTCAGCATAATAATAACCAGAAATTGGAATTAGAAATAATGAAAATATATATTAAAATAATTATTGGTGGTTATTATGAATTTAGAGGAAAGACTAAAAATATTAGCTGACAGCGCCAAATATGATGCATCATGTTCATCAAGTGGAAGTAACAGAAAAAATAATAATGGAATTGGAAGCACAGCAATAAATGGCATATGCCACTCATACTCGAGTGATGGAAGATGCATATCACTTTTAAAAATACTTTTAACAAATGCATGCATGTACAACTGTGAATACTGCATAAATAGAAAAAGCAACGACATAAAGCGTGCAATTTTTACACCAGAAGAAATATGTTATATAACAATCAATTTTTACAAAAGAAACTACATAGAAGGGTTATTCTTAAGTTCAGCAGTAATAAAAAATCCAGATTACACAATGCAATTAATGATAGAAACAGTTGAATTATTAAGAAAAAAATACCACTTTAACGGTTACATTCACGCAAAAGCAATCCCAGGAGCAAGCCCAACTTTAATAAAAAAACTAGGGAGCCTAGTAGACAGATTAAGTGCCAATATAGAGTTGCCATCAGAACAAAGCATACAACTTTTAGCTCCAAGCAAACATGAAAAAGACGTAACAAACATAATGAAACAAGTTAAAAAAGAAAAAAGCAAAGATTTTGTACCGGCTGGCCAATCAACACAAATGATAATAGGTGCGACAAATGAAAGCGACTATGACATAATAAACAAAAGCAAAGAATTATACGATAACTATAAATTAAAAAGAGTATTTTACTCTGCATACATTCCCGTAAACAAAAGTCCATTATTGCCATCACTAACCATCCCGCCATTAAAAAGAGAACATAGATTATATCAAGCAGATTGGCTAATGAGATTTTATGGATTCAAACCTGAAAATCTTTTAAGTCAAGAAAATAAAAACTTTAACCTATTACTAGATCCAAAAATCACATGGGCGCTAAACAACCTGTGCGAATTTCCAAAAGAAATAAATAAAGTAGATTACTTCGAACTATTAAAAATACCAGGTATAGGTCCAAAAAGTGCAAAGAAAATAATATCGAGTAGACAAAAATTCAAAATAAAGTATGAAGACCTAAAAAAAATAGGAGTAGTAACAAAACGAGCAAAATATTTCATTTTATGTGATGGCAAATACTACTTTGACAGAGAAAATTTTAATAAAAAATTTATAGAAAAAAACTTGATAGCAGAAGAAAACAAACCAACTTATGAACAAATGAGGCTTTTTGAATGAACGAAGAAATAATTTACACCTACGACGGGACATTCAATGATTTAATAAATCTAATTGCCAGACTAATTAAAGATAACAAAAGACCAACAACTATTATAGAAGAAAACAAATACAAAGATAATCTATTTGACAAAGTTATATCATATGACATAGACGAAAAAGCAGTAAATTTATTAATACATAATTTAACAAAAGAAATAATCAAAACAATATTTAACGTATATTTATCAGAAAATAAAGATAAAGAACTAATAATATATTACTTTACACTAAACAGTTTAAAATACAAAAACGAAATATTTAAAATGATAAATTTAAAATGCGTATACTTATCAACAAAAATATCAAAATATGTAACAAGAGAAACTCACAAATTCAAAGGATTCACAAGATTTAAACTATTAAAAAACAACATATTATACGCAGAGATTAGCCCAACAAACAACATTCTATTTTTACTGAGTTTACACTTCAAACAAAGACTAAAAAAAGAAAAATGGGTAATTAAAGATGTAAAAAGAAATATATATAGCATATACCAAAAAAATAACTTTTACATAATTGAAGAAAAAGACTTTATAAAAGACAAAATAATTTTAGATGAAGACGAAGACAACATAGAAAACCTATGGTTAAGTTTCTTTAAAACAATTGGAATAAACGAAAGACAAAACAAAAAATTACAAATGAATCAAATGCCAAAAAAATATTGGAAATACATTATAGAAATGAGAGAAGAAAATGAAAAAAGTAATTAAAGGAGACGAGTTAAGAGAAAAAACAACACAAGCAGTAGATTTAATATGCGGTACAGTCAAAAATACCTTAGGCCCATTAGGATGTGACACAATAATAAATAGTTCAAACTATACGCCATACATAACAAATGACGGAGCAATAATTGCTGAAAATATAGAAAGTGAAGACATTACTATAAACACAATTTTATCTATTATAAAATCTTCGGCAATAAAGACAAATGAAAAAGTAGGAGATGGAACCACAACTACCCTTGTACTATTAGAACAAATATACAAATTAGGACTAAAAGAATTAGAAAAAGGAATGAACGGATACATATTAAAAAAACAAATAGAAAAAAGCATATCAAAAATATTAGAAATGCTAAAAAAAGAAAAAATAAAAATAAATAAAGATACACTAGAACATGTAGCAACAATATCAAGTAATGATGAAAATATAGGAAAAATTCTATCAAATTTAAAAACAAAATACGATTTAATAGAAATAAAAGAAGGAACAGAAGAAATAGACACAATAGAAGAAGTTAACGGATACTACTTTGACTCAATATTACCATCGCCTTATTTTCTTGAAAACAAAAATGAAATGAAATACGATAATCCATATATACTAATAATTAACAAAAAAATAGAAACCGTATATGAAATAGAAGAAATAATTAATTACATATTAAAAGACAACAGCCCCTTATTAATAATAGCGAAAGAATACAGTGAAGAATTTATAAATAATGTACTATCTATGAATAACGAAAATAAAGCCAAGATAATATTATGCTTAACTCCAGAATATGGAAGCAATCAAATAATGATATTAAAAGATATAGAAGTATTAACAAAAGCAAAAATAGTACAATATCAAAACAAAACAGAAGTAGAAAATTTAGGAACATGCAAAGAACTAATTATAAATGAAACCGACATAAAAATAATAAGTGAAAAATGTAATGAATCATACATTAAAAGCATCATAGAAACATCCAAAAATATAAAAAACGATTTTAATAAAGAATTTATGCAAAATAGAATTAATAAATTAAAAAATGGAAAAGCAATTATTTACGTAGGAGGCTTAACAGAAATAGAAATCAGAGAAAAGAAAATGAGATTTGACGACGCTTTATGTGCGATTAACACATTAAATGGAGGAGTCTTAATAGGAGGTGGGATAACCTTATTAAAAATAAGTGACAAACTAAAGGAAAACAACGAAGGAGACAAAATAATAAAACAAACACTAACTAAGCCATTTGAAATACTAATAGAAAGTGTGGGATTAAATAGCAAAACAATAGAAAACAAAATAAGAGAAGAAAATTACAATATAATTTATAATGTAAAATCAAACAATTTTGAAAATTTGAAAGAAACAAAGATAATAGACTCATACAGTGTAGTTATAGAAACAATAAAAAATGCAACTTCAATAGCAAATATGCTTTTAAACATATCGAGTATAATAATAAATGAAAACAACTTTTACAAAACAGACAACAATTTTACTGATGAAATATAAAATAATAATACACAGCATTAAAAATATGATATAATAAAAAACGAAAGGTGGTAAACATGAAAAAATTCAAAGTAATATTCTTATTTGCAATGCTAATATTCATCAGTGCATGTAACAAAACAGATAAAGTAGATGAAAATATGATTAGTATAAACATAAATGTTTATGACAAAGAAGCAAAAGAAATATACAATCAAGAAATTAGCACAAACGAAAAATATTTATCTGAAGCAATTAAAGATATTGAAGACTTAAATGTTATTACTGTAGATAGTGAATACGGAGAATATATAACATCAATACTAGATATAAGTGAAGGAGACAATTATTACTGGAATTACTACATAAATGATGAGTATGCCCAAGTGGGTATTTCCAGTTGCGAAGTAGAAGATGGTAAAACATACACATTTAAGATTGAGAGGTATACAAATGATTAATTCCTTATTAATGTTAGGAGGGTCTTCTAACAAAAAAATTTCAAAAGTATTTATAGTAACATGGCTCGCATACATGGTATTTGGAAGTAATTTATCTTTAGGACTAACTTTTCCAATTATAAATGGCATTACATTTCTAGCCATAACTTTACTTATAAGTAAAATTAAAAATAACAAAGTAAATGCAGTTTTATCTATAACTTCAATATTAATTTGGAGTGTAACAATAGATATAATTTGTTATTACTTATATCCAACCATGTCTTCAAGTATTACATTGATAAATTATATATTTAATGGGATACTATTTAACTATAAATATATATTTACAAACGTATTAGCTTTAAGTTTAATAAAAGGACTTTCAATACTCAAAAAAATATTAACTGAGAAATTATCTACTAAAGAATACAAAGTATTCGACGTTTAAGAACTGAAAAAGTTCTTTTTTTATTTAAAACAATACTATAATCAAAAACAATATGATATAATTTTAATAGGATGTGATTACATGCGAATTATATTAACTGCTGGTGGAACAGGTGGCCACATATATCCAGCGTTAGCAGTATTAGACACAATAAAAAAAGATAAACATAACGAATACTTATACATAGGAACAAAAGACAGGATGGAAAATGATTTAATTCCATCACTAAACATACCGTATAAAAGTTTAGAAATATATGGATTAAGTAAAAACATAATAAAAGATTTTAAGAACATAAAATGTGTTTTTAATTCAATAAAACAATCAAAAAACATAATAAAAGAGTTTAAGCCTGATGCAGTAATAGCATTTGGCGGATATGTTACTTTGCCAGTTATAATAGCTGCTAAAAAGTTAAAAGTTAAAACTTACGTACATGAGCAAAACTATATACCAGGTAAAGTAAACAAATACCTATCAAAATATGCTGATGCAATATTTATATCATTTGAAGAAACAAAAAAATACTTTAAAAATAAAAATACAATTTATACTGGAAACCCATGTTCTGAACGAGCAAAAACCATTAGCCCAATAGACAAAACAACGTTAGGATTTACAAAAGACAAAAAACTAATATTAATAGTCATGGGAAGTATGGGAAGCAGTGTAGTAAATGACAAACTAAAAGAATTTTTACAAACATACGAAGAACAAGATAAAGAAATTTTATTCATAACCGGGAAAAAATTATACGAGAATTTTAAAAATCTAAAAGTGCCAAAAAGCACTAAAATAATGCCATATTTAGAAAATCTTTCAGGCTTAATGAAACAAGCTGACTTAATAATATCAAGAGCTGGTGCATCCACTATAAGTGAAATACTCGCACTCGACTTGCCGTCAATACTAATACCTAGTCCATACGTAACGAACAATCACCAATATTACAATGCACTAGATTTGGACAAAAAAGGAGTTTCAAAAATGCTTGAACAAACTGAATTAAATAGTGAAACATTAAAGTCAACAATAAAAGAAGTTTTAGATGACAAAAAAACATATTTAGAATACAAAGACAAACTAAAAAGTATTACAAAAATTGATTCATCAACAAAAATTTATGATTATATAAAACAAAATCTATAGGAGGAAAAATGACAAAAAAAGTAAAAAGAAGAAAATTTAACATAAAAAAATTTAGCTTATTTATATTCTTTTTACTATGCATAATTATTGGAATATACTATCTACTAAAAATGCCAATTAAAAACATAATTATAAGCGGAACATACTACCTATCTGATGAATTAATTATAGAAGCCTCAGGAATAGAAAACTATCCATCATTTATAAAAACAACAAAAACAAGTCTAGAAAAAAAATTAAAGACCATTGACATTATAAAAGATGTTCAAATACATAAAAAGTGGGGCGGGATTTTAGAAATAGAAGTTACAGAAAAAAAGATATTATTCGTTGAAAGAAGCACAGGAAAATACATATTAGAAGATAAGACAGAAGAAGACTTAACATATCAAATAAACGGAATACCAACACTAATAAATTTTGTAGTTGACGATATAAAAGACAAACTAATTGAAAAACTTAGCGAAGTTGATTACGAAGTCATAACCAAAATAAGTGAAATAGAATACAGTCCAACCACATACGACGAAGAACGTTTCATTTTATACATGAATGATGAAAACACAGTATACATTACACTTAACAAAATAGATGAATTTAAAAAATACATTGAAATAAAAAAACAGTTAGAAGGAAAAAAAGGAATACTTTATTTAGACAGTGGAAACTATTTTGAAATAAAAGAATAAAAGTTTTGTGAAAATTAAACAAATTTAAACTAACTTTTATTTTATTTGCTATAATGAAACATAAAGGGGATGGAATATGAAAGAAAAAATAAGACGGCTACTATTAAAGATAAATGGAATAGATGAACTATTCAATTTTATGTTTATTATTTACTTTATAGTATATATAATAAACCTATTTATAAGAAGCATGATTTTAGAAATAATAGGTTTAATAATATTTGTGATAATGTTTTATAGATTTATATCATTTAACAAGGCAAAAAGAAAAGAAGAAAATAATAAATATTTAAAGTTCAAAAGAAAAATAATAGGATATTTCAAAGACGATTGCATATATAAAAAATGTAGAAAATGTAAAACAGTTTTAAAATTACCATTACCATATAAGCGAGGCATAAAACATGCAAAATGTCCAACATGTGGTAAAAGATTAACAATTTTATGCTTAAAATATCAAAAAATAGAAGTAATAAGAAAGAAGTGATATAATGTTAAAGCTATTAAAAAAAAGAACTGAATGGATAATGGTAGCGATAAGTGTAATTTTAATAGCATTACAAGTTTGGCTAGATTTAAAAATGCCTGACTACATGTCAAACATTACAGTATTAGTTCAAACACCAAATTCAGAAATAAAAGATATATTAATTAATGGTGGCTACATGCTTTTATGTGCACTAGGAAGTTTAATTCTTTCAATTCTTGTAGGATATTTAGCAGCGACTATATCTGCTGGCTTAGCAAAAGAATTAAGAAAAAGTTTATTTCATAAAGTAGAAGATATGTCTATGGATGACGTGAAATCATTTAGAACAAGCAGCTTAATAACTAGAACAACTAACGATGTAACACAAATTCAGATGTTCATATCAATGGGATTGCAATTATTAATAAAAGCACCCATAACAGCTGTATGGGCAGTCACAAAAATATTAAATAAAAACTGGGAATGGAGTTTACTAACCGGAATAGCAGTATTAGTATTATTATTTACAATAGGCATACTTATAATAGTAGTATTACCTAGATTTAAAAAAGTTCAAGAATTAACAGATAACATAAACGGAGTAATGAGAGAAAATTTAACTGGAATAAGAGTAGTAAGAGCTTTCAATGCAGAAAAATACCAAGAAGATAAATTTGAAAATGTAAACAACAAATTAACAAAATTACAATTATTTAACCAAAAAACATTTGGTATCTTATCACCCGTCATGTATCTAATAATGTACTGTCTAACTCTAGCAATATACTTTGTAGGTGCAAGGCTTATAGATGCCGCGAACATGGCAGATAAAATAACTTTATTTGGAGACATGGTAGTATTTTCATCATATGCTATGCAAGTAATAATGTCATTCTTAATGTTAGCAATGATATTTATGATATTACCGAGAGCAGAAGTATCAGCAGCTAGAATAAACGAAGTACTAGATGTAAAAATAAAAATAAAAGACGGAAAAGTAAAAATAGGTAAAAACGGCGTACAAGGAAAAGTAGAATTCAAAAATGTAAACTTCAAATACCCAAATGCAGAAGAATACGTATTAAAAAACATTTCTTTTGTTGCTAATCAAGGAGAAACTGTTGCTTTCATCGGATTAACAGGAAGTGGAAAAAGCACATTAATAAATTTAGTTCCTAGATTTTACGATGTTACAGAAGGGGAAGTATTAGTAGATGATGTAAACGTTAAAGATTACGAACAAGAGTCACTACACAACCTAATAGGCTATGTACCACAAAAAGCAGTAATATTTAAAGGAACAATTAAATCAAATGTGGCGTATGGAGAAGACGGAAGAGGCAAAAAATCAGAAGAAAAAATAAAAGAAGCAATAAAAGTCGCGCAAGCAAAAGAATTTGTAAACAAAATGCCTAAAAAATACGATACACAAATATCACAAGGAGGAACAAACATCAGTGGCGGACAAAAACAAAGGCTATCTATTGCAAGAGCAGTAGCAAGAGATCCAGAGATATACATATTTGACGACACATTTTCAGCGCTTGACTTTAAAACCGATGCTAAATTAAGAAAAGAACTAAAAGAATACACAAAAAATGCAACAACATTAATAGTCGCACAAAGAATAGGCACAATAATGCATGCAGACAAAATAATAGTTTTAGAAGATGGAAAATGTGTAGGAATGGGAACACACAAAGAATTATTAAAAAACTGCAAAGTATACAAGCAGATAGCTTTATCACAATTATCGGAAGGGGAGTTATAATGAACGGAAGACCAGGAATGAATTCAAGTCGTGAAAAAGCCAAAGACTTCAAAAATACAATAATAAGATTAGTAAAAGAATTAAAAGGATACAGACTTTTAATAACGTTTTCATTAATATTGGCAATACTCGGTTCAATATTATCTATAGTAGCCCCTGATAAACTATCTTTACTAACAAATGAGATACAAGAAGCTTTGCAAATAGATACAGATAATTTAGAAACTTTAAATGAACACATAAAAACAGAAACTACAGAAGAAAACATATATAAGAGTTTTGGAAACATAATAAGCTTAAATATTACAAATGAAAAAGTTGACGAAATAAAAAACAGCGACGAATTAAGTAAAAGCGAAAAAGAAGCTTTTAACAATTTTAAAGAAAATGGTAGTCAAATAAGCGGACTAATAGCATTATCAAACAATGTATTAAATATAATATTAGATGAATCAATTTATAAAGAAACATTAATAAGTACTAAAGATAAAATAAAATTAATTAACAACATAAGTGACATGTCTAAATATCCTGACAGTATCAAAGAAACACTATTTGACGAAATAACAATAGATGATACAGTAGTTAGTTCAGAAGATCAAATCACATACATAAATTTAATGCAAAATGTTACAGATTCTAGTGAACTTATGATAAAACTTGTATCAATGCCAGATAGCATTTCAAAAGTATTAAGTAATAAAGTTAATTGGGATCAAATAAAAATTATAACAATAAATTTATTAGTATTATACATATTTAGTGCAACATTTACATATTTAGAGTCAATATCTATGACTGATGTCGCCAACAAATTTGCAAGAAAATTAAGAAGAAACATAAGTACAAAAATAAACAGATTACCATTAAAATACTTTGATAAACATAGAATAGGAGATATTTTATCAAGAGTAACGAACGACATAGATATGATAGCCCAATCAATGAATAACTCACTAGCCACATTAGTCAGTGCCTTAACATTATTTATAGGAACAATAATAATGATGTTTGTAACAAATTATGTAATGGCATTTACTGCAATAATTGCCAGTTTCATAGGATTTATACTAATGTTCATAGTACTAATAAAATCACAAAAATATTTTATACAAAGACAGATTGAAATTGGAAATTTAAATGCACACATTGAAGAAATATATTCAGGAATAAATGTAGTAAAAGCATATAACGGACAAAAAGATGCTAATAGCAAATTTGACCAACTAAATAAAAAAGTATACAACTGTAACAAAAAAGGCCAATTTTTATCTGGTATAATGATGCCTATCATGCATTTTGTAGGAAACTTAGGATATGTAGCCGTATGCATAGTAGGAGCACTCTTAACATCAAATGAATCAATAACATTTGGAGTAATTGTCGCATTTATAGTATACGTTAGACTATTTACATCACCATTATCTCAAATAGCTCAAGCAATGACATCAATACAAAGTACAGCTGCAGCAAGTGAAAGAGTATTTGAATTTTTAGACGAAAAAGAAATGGATGACGAAAGCCACATAGTAAAAAAATTAAGCAAAGAAGAAGTAAAAGGAAATATAGAATTCAAAAACATTACCTTCAAATATGATGGAAATGACAAACCAACAATTTACAACTTCAGCGCAGAAGCAAAACCAGGACAAAAAATAGCCATAGTCGGGCCAACAGGTGCCGGAAAAACTACAATGGTAAACTTACTAATGAAATTTTATGACATAACAGACGGAGATATAATAATTGACGGAGTATCAACAAAAGAAATATCAAGAGAAAACGTACATGAATTATTTACAATGGTTTTACAAGACACATGGATATTTAACGGCACAATTAAAGAAAATATAGTATTTAATAACAAAAACGTAAAACAAGATGAAATAGAAAAAGTATGTAAGAAAGTTGGTATTCACCATTTAATAAAGACGATGTCAAAAGGATATGATACAATTATAAATGATGACGATAGTGTTTCTGCAGGAGAAAGACAACTTATTACAATAGTAAGAGGAATGATTGACAACGCACCATTTTTAATACTAGACGAAGCAACTAGTAACGTTGATACCAGAACGGAAGAATTAGTACAAGAAGCAATGGACAAATTAGCTCAAAACAAGACAAGTTTTATAATTGCTCATAGACTATCAACAATAAAAAATGCAGATTTAATATTAGTAATGAAAGATGGAAACATCATTGAACAAGGGACACATGATAATTTATTAAAACAAAAAGGTTTTTATTACGAATTATATAACGCACAATTTGAAAAATAAGGAGTATCTATGAAAAAACCAAAAAAAGATGTTTCAAAATCTAGAAAAATATTTTTAATATTAAGAGCAATAGTATTTTTGATACTTATAAGGAACATATTTGTAGGAAACTATGAAAATGTATTTATATGCATACTAACATTAGTACTTTTTATAATACCATATATAATCGAAAGACAATTTAAAATTGAAATTCCTGATGACTTAGAAATAATAATACTGATATTTATTTTTAGTGCTGAAATTTTAGGAGAGTTAAATTCATTTTATACTAGAATTCCAGGATGGGACACAATGCTACATACAATAAACGGTTTTATAATGGGTGCAATCGGACTTTCGCTAATGGAACTATTAAATAAAAATGAAAACATAAAAATAATGTTGTCACCAATATTTGTTGCAATTGTCTCATTTTGCTTTTCAATGACAATAGGTGTTTTATGGGAATTCTTTGAATTTGGAATGGATATGACATTTAACACTGATGCACAAAAAGATTATATAATTAATAGAATTAATTCAGTCAAATTTGACGAAAACAACTTAAATAAAGTTCACAGTATAGAAATAGAAAGTTTAATTGTAAATGGAGAAGACTGGATTGCTAAATATGGCGGATATATCGATATAGGCTTAATAGACACAATGAAAGATTTATTTGTTAATTTCATAGGTGCACTAACTTTTTCAATTATTGGATATTTTTATAGTAAAAATGGAAACAACGATAAAATTAAAAAAATATTAATAGTGAGCAATAATAAAAATTCTTAAAAGCATAATATTTAAGCTTTGATTTATTTATATTTGGCGACTTCATGAATTAAACTTTGAATTAAATAATGTACTTTAAATAATGTAAAAACCTTAAAATGACAAAAATGACAAAAATGACTGTTAAACATTAGTTAAAATTATACCGATTTATAATATAGATAACGAACAAAGGTGTACTTTGTTCGTAGAATTA
>CALVVO010000026.1 GCA_944363885.1 uncultured Bacilli bacterium
TTTGTTTTATTATATAAATCAAGATATTCAAATGTATCGTTTACTTGTTTTAAAACAGAACCAGTAAACTCTTTTCTATCTCTAAATTCTAATTTGCTATTTCCATTAAAAATTGCACATTTTATTGAATAAGGACACTCATCTGATAAAAGCAAACCTAAATTTGTGTATTCATCATTTAAGTTTATAATATTTAATGCTTTAAATTTGCTATTATCAATTTCAATATTGTGGCTTTTAAAAATATTTTTTAAATATTCAAAGTGTAAATCTTGTACTTTTGAAACATTATTTTCAAAAGTATTACTATTGCTTTCTATTAATAGTCTTTTTATAACTTCTTCATTTGCTTGAACTGATACATTACCATGTCTTAAATAAACTCCTGATGATTTTAATCCTTTATCAGATAGATAATATGGCTTATTTGGAGCTTCACTGACTTTAACTATGATTATATCCTTATTTTCAACTCTTTCAATATATATCTTTGTATAAAGTGTCAAATCAGATTTAATTCCTTCACGAATCATTCCACTTAATGCTTCTAAATCCTTTTCAGCTTGTTTTAAACCAATAATTTTTCCATTATCATCTATACCAATATAAATAGTTCCATCATTTGTATTTGCAAAAGCAACAATTTCTTTTTTTATATCTTTTGTAAGTTCAACTTTTAATTCTGTTTCTTGATCTTCTTTATACATTTTCATCACCTAATATTATTATATACAAATCTCAAAATATTATCAATCTATTCGACCACTTTTCGACCGCTTTTCGACCATAAAATAAAAAACGAACTATTTCTAGTTCGAATAATTATCAATATGGTGCAGGTGACAGGAGTTGAACCTGCACGCCGTAAGGCGCTAGATCCTAAGTCTAGTGCGTCTGCCAATTTCGCCACACCTGCGAGATAAAAGTAGTTATAAAACTACTAATTTTTATAGTGGTGGATCTTGCAGGACTCGAACCTGCGACCGCCCGGTTATGAGCCGGATGCTCTAACCAACTGAGCTAAAGATCCATACATAATTTTTAACCACAACAATATATTACAATAAATTATAGAAAAAAGCAAATTATTTTTTTATAAATATTTATTAATTATTTTTTTATAAATATTTATTAATATTAAAAAAATATTTATTTTAGTAAAAAATAATGAATTTTTTATATAAAATTTTAAAAAAAACGCAAAAAAATAAGATATTATTATATTTGAAGAACAAAAATATTTTAAACAGTTTTATAATTTATAAGCAAAACAGTTCTAAATAAATACAATTTCAAATATTTTTTAATTTATATAATGACTTTAATACATAAATATTGTATAATAAACTTGGATTTGAAATATTGAAGTTAACACTGGGGCATTAATTATTGTAAGAACTAAATATGTGTGAGAAATAATGTACACTTGATATACTATTTCTAATTTAAAGTACAATAGTAAATATACATGTCAATATATTAAAATCTATGATTTTAAAACACTAATTATATACAAAAAGGCCATATAAATCATGCAAAAACTATATAACTTATTCTATTTTACTTAAAAATACAAGACAAAAATATTAGAAAGAGAGGATTAGTCAATTTTAAAACAAAATAATGTTCTTGCAAAATAGACTAAAAATTAAGAAGATGAATAAACATGGATGGGGATTAAAAAACGAATTAATATTTATACTGATTTTTATAATTTGCTTAATAGTAGCTGCTTTAGGATTAAAGCAATTATCAACAACTAAAGAATTTAACCCTAATTATTATAATAATACTAATACAAGTAATGGTGATACGCAAATAGAATATAATTATAAAAATTTAGAAATAAAATTAAAAAATAGCACAATTAATTACGTTAGAGACGTTTATAATAATGATCTTGGGCTCGATACATTAATTATTCAAGCAAATTTGTTGCGCCAAAAAGGCTATTTAAATAATTATATTGATGAAGATAATAAGTATTGCTCTGGGTATTGTGAAGTATATTTAGATGAAAATAATGAAATTATTTATGAACCATACGTTAAATGTGGGGAGTTTTACGAAAGCAAAGGCTATATAGAAAGAAAGGATAGCAATGAATAATAAAATCATCATTCTATGGGGATTTATAATTTTTGGTATGGTAATAAGTATTTACATACTCGGTATAAGCAAAAGCGAACAAATAAAATATAATGAAATTAAAGAAAGCTTAAAATTATCAGTAAACAATTATTTATCTGATAATGACCTTTGGCCAATAAATTCAATTACCATCTCCAGTAATGATTTAATCGAAAACAATTACTTAAATGAATTATATTATGAAGGTAGCAAATGTTCTGCTGATGTAATCGTTACTCACAATGGTAATAAGTATAACTATGAATATGATATTACATGCACTTATGAATAAATTATACTTTTAAAGTATAGTTTTTTTTGTTATAATAATTTATAGAGAATAAAGGTAGGAATATTATGAAACAGATAATTACTAGTTTAGACATTGGTAGTGACAAAATTAAACTCGTTGTAAGCGAAATGTATAATAACAATTATTATGTATTAGCATGTTCTGAAGTTAACAGCAGAGGTATTAAAAAAGGGTTTATAGTTGACCCGGACTTAGCAGTTGAAAGCATTAAAGAAAGCTTTAAAAGAGTTAATGAAATTTTAGGTATTAAAATAGATAATGTCATTCTTACCGTTCCTTCTTATGAAAGTGAGTTTACTAAAACTGG
Organism: uncultured Bacilli bacterium; assembly: GCA_944363885.1. Lineage (GTDB taxonomy): Bacteria > Bacillota_I > Bacilli_A > RF39 > UBA660 > CALVVN01. Next base: position 2,751 of record CALVVO010000026.1, read on the forward strand.
AGGCTATACAACCATAAACAATGAAGAAAATATTATTTCTGGGGATGATATCATTCGAGCTTTACAAGCATGCGTTTATAACAAAGTTTCAGCAAATAAAGAACTTGTAAATATAATGCCCTTAGAATATATTCTTGATGAAAATACATATGTAGCTAATCCAAAGGGCGAACACGCGAATAAATTAGCTATAAATTCAGTTCTAGGTCTTGTACCTAAGAAAAATGTTTATGGAATATTTTCATTATTAGATTCGATAGGAATTAAGGTTACTGACGTATGTTTTGGAGGAATTGCTGATTATTATGAATTTAGAAGGAAAAATATGAATGATTGCGAAGTCGCCGTTATCAATATAGGGAAAGATAAAACTGAAATTAGTATTATCAGCAAAGGCGTTTTAGTAGGGAATGATGTTCTAAACATTGGTGGAAGAAATATTGACCGTGATATATCATACGTTTATGATTTAAGTTTAAAGGAATCAGTTAAAATTAAAGAAAAATTTGCACTAGCTCATAAAAAACATGCAAGCACAAGTGAAACATACGAATGCTTGACAAAAAATAATGAAACAATTAAAATAAATCAATATGAGATAAGTGAAATTGTGTATGAAAGAGTAAAAGAAATTCTTGATCTTTCAAAAAAACAAATTAACATCTTAACAAAAAAAGAAATTAGTTATATAATTATTACAGGTGGTAGCACTGAAATAGAAGACTTCAATGAAGTGGCAGATGAAGTTATTGGTAAAAAAACAGTTCTTGGCAATATTACTGAACTTGGTGTAAGGAATAACAAATTTAGTAGTGTGCTAGGAATTACTAAGTATTATGTAGAAAAGATAAATTTCAGAAATAGAATTGCGAGTACTATAAACGAAGAAATGCAAAAAGAGATGTTTCAAGTCAAGAAAAAATATGGGAATATTTTGGGAAAAGTTTATGGTTACTTTTTTGATAATTAAGGAGTGAATTATATGCAAGGTACATCATTAGAAATGGATCAAATAGCTAAAATCAAGGTAATTGGTATAGGCGGAGGAGGCTGTAATGCTGTTAATCGCATGATAGACTCAGGCTTAAAAGGTGTGGAGTTTATTGTTGCAAATACTGATTTACAAGTATTAAACTCTTCTAAGGCAGAAAATAAATTACAAATAGGGGCTACTATTACTGATGGTTTAGGCGCTGGTGCTGATCCTGAAGTTGGTAGAGAAGCTGCTCTTGAAAGTAGAAGCGAAATTGAAGATGCTTTAAGAGGTGCAGATATGGTATTTGTTACTTGTGGTCTAGGCGGTGGAACAGGAACTGGTGCTGCACCAGTAATTGCCGAAATAGCACAAAGTTTAGGCTGCTTAACAGTAGCAATTGTTACTAAACCATTTAAATTTGAAGGTAAGAAGAGAATGGATCATGCTTTATTAGGACTTGATGAACTTAAAAAGCACGTTGACACTATTGTAGTTATACCTAATGATAGATTAAGAGATTTAATTGATAAATCAACTCCAATGCGCGACGCGTTTAGGGAAGTAGATAATGTTTTAAGGTTAGGTGTACAATCTATATCTGATTTGATAAGCGTACCTGGACTAGTTAATCTAGATTTTGCCGATGTTAAGGCAATTATGGAAAATAGAGGAACTGCTTTGATAGGCATAGGCGTGGGGTTTGGAGAAAATCGCGCTATTGAGGCAGCAAAGCAAGCCATTTCAAGCCCACTATTAGAAACTACTATAAATGGAGCTACTGATTGCATTATAAATATCACTGGAGGAAGTAACTTGACATTGTTTGAAGCAGATGATGCTGCAGAAACAATACGTGCAGCAGCTAATACTGATGTTAACATCATTTTCGGTGCAGTAATAAACGAAGCGCTTAGTGAAGAAGTAATCGTTACTGTCATTGCAACTGGTTTTGAAGATGAAAGTGAACCATTATATCAAAGCTATAGCAGTGATTCAAGTTTATCCATGGATGACACGGACATAGATGATTTACCACCTTTTTTAAGAGATCGAGATATTTAATTATAAAGAAAAATTTATAAAATCGTGAAAAAAGTAAACGCAAAAAGTGATAAACCCCCGTTTCTTAGGCAAAATAGAAACGAGGTTTTTGTATGTAAGATAGAGTTATGAAATGTTAAAAAATTGAATTAAAAAATATAAAGAAAAAGGTTATAATATAGTCGGATGATTAGAAAAAATAATATTAATAATTATAAAAGCACAAAATAAAAGCCTAATTTAAATTAAGGCTTTTATTTATATTTATAACTTCTAAAAATAGTGCTTTTTAAGCAGTAGTTTATCTATTATAGAATTCAACTATTAAAGACTCATTAACTTCTGCATTTAATTCTTCTCTTTCAGGATATCTTAAATAAGTTCCTAGTTGCTTTTTCTCATCCCAACTGACATATTGAACTCTATTAGTAGTATTTTCTAAACATTCTTTAATTGCAGGATGATTTAAAGACTTTTCACGAAGAGATATAACGTCTCCTGGTTTTACTTGATAAGATGGAATATTTACTTTTTTTCCATTTACAAGAATATGTCCGTGATTCACAACTTGTCTAGCTGCTTTTCTAGTCTTAGCTAAACCTAAACGATAAACTATATTATCAAGTCTACTTTCTAACATTACTAATAAATTAGTACCATGAACACCTTTTTTCTTTCCAGCAGTTTCATAAGTTTTTCTAAATTGCTTTTCACTTAATCCGTATAGATTTTTTACTTTTTGCTTTTCTTGCAATTGAATCCCATACTCACTAAGTTTTTTTCTACCAGTACCGTGTTGCCCTGGAGCAGTAGTTCTTTTTCTAAATTCTTTACCACTTTCAAGTACAGAAAAACCTAAACGTCTAGACTTTTTAAATACAGGTCCTATATATTTTGACATACTTTTCCTCCTTTACAAACATATTTGTAAACAAAGGCTAATATTATTCTCATAGTAGGGTGTTTACCTAAACGCTTTCGTTTTTGGCTAACTACTTACGAAATAAACTTGGTAAACGCATTACTAATAAATAATTCACCAAATGAATACGTACTTAATTATACTAAATAAATTAATAAATATCAACAAATTTACTTTTAAAATGTGAAAACGCGTGGTAAAATACTAATAGAGAGTAGGTGCAAGGATGACTAAAAGTGGAATAATTTTACCTTTTATAATGATATATATATTCGGTATTATTTTATTAGTCACTACCTTATATGGTATTAGAAGACATACTAAAAATAAATTAGAAAAAGAAATTAATGAGTTAGAAATTTCTAAAAATAGAATTATATCTGCTTCAATTTTAACTGAGCTTAATAAAGTCAAAAGTCTTATAAATAATAAATATTTAGAAAATCAATATAACAATTGGGAAAAAGAATTTAATCAAATCAAGAAAGTTAAATTGCCTCAACTTACAGATGAAATTATAAATATTGAAACAATGGTAGATGAAAATAAGTTTAAAGAGGCCTCTTTTGCAATAGCACAGTTAGAAATGGACATAAATGTTGTACAAAATCAAGTTGATATCCTTTTAGAAAACATAAAAGAAATAACAATGAGTGAAGAAAGGAACAGGAGCACAGTTACAAATCTTAAAATTATATATCGTGAAGCACTTACTAAATTTAATAAAAACAAAAATGATTACAAAGAAGTTATAAATCCTATTGAATTGCAATTTGAAAACATAAATAAACTTTTTGGTGCGTTTGAAACAGCGATGAGTCAAAACGAATATGACAATGTAAGTAAGATTGTTAAAGCACTTGATGAAACAATAAAAAACATTATTATGGTTATAGACGAAGCACCTACAATTATTTTAATGGGTAAAATAGTCATACCTAAAAAAATTAGTGATGTAAGAGGACTTTACACTAAATTAACAAAATCAGGATTTAATTTAGAGTATCTTAACTTAGATTATAATATAAACGAGGCAGAAAAAAAACTTAGCGATATTTTTGATAGATTAAATGTTTTAAATTTAGAAGATAGCATTTTTGATCTTAAAACGATGCTTGACTACTTTGATAAGTTATTTATAGACTTTGATAAAGAAAAATCAAGTAAGAAAATATATGAAAATGGTATTTATTCTTTAAATGAGAAGCTTACTAGATTAAATAATATTCTTAAAAACATTTATATTGAAATAGATAATTTGAAAGACACCTATACTTTTAACCAAGAAGAGTTAGAGGTAATTGATGAAATACGCAAAGAATTAATTACATGTAAAGATGACTACAAATTAATGAGTGATAGAACAAGAACTAAAAGTACACCATATTCTGTTTTAAGCAATGAATGTGAGAATTTAAGTGTAAAACTTAGTAGAATTGAAGATAATATAGAAATTGCATTAAAAAATTTAAGTAGTCTTAAAGAAGATGAATTAAGAGCGCGTGAACAATTGACGGAAATTAGAAATGTAATTAGCGAAAGTAAAACTAAAATTAAAAGTTATAAATTACCAATTATCCCTAAAAAATATTTTGTTGAATTAGAAGAAAGTTCGATGGCCCTTAAAGAAATTATCAAAGAGCTTGATAAAAAACCTATAAGCATTGAAACACTAAATACTAGAGTTGACACTGGAAGAGATTTGTCTTTTAAAGTTTATAATACTTCAAATGAATTAATTAAAACTTGTGCTATGAGTGAAATGGCTATTGTTTATGCAAATAGATATAGAAGCACTTATAAAGAAATAGAACAAGGTATTTTAAAAAGTGAAAAAGAGTTTTGGAAAGGTGAATATAGAAAAAGTTTAGAAATTATTTTAAACGTTCTAAATTTAGTTGAACCCGGTATACATGAAAAGCTTTTAAAAGCATATAAAAAATAACAATTATTAATTTAATTGTTTTTTTGTGTAATAATATAAGTGTAAAAGCGTTATGTTTAATTTTACTTATAATATTCTTTTTGCTATAATTTAAATAGAAGGTGTATAATAAATGGCAAAGAAAAAGACTAAAAAAGAAACTGAAAAGAAAGAATTTCAATATAGTAAAGAATTACAGGGATTATTGCTAATTTTAATTGGAGTTATAGGCTTTGGAGATTTTGGTATAGTTGGTACAATAATTAAAGGGTTTTCAATTTTTTTATGTGGAACTTGGTATCCAATTTTCCTTGTTTTGTCTTTGATTTTAGGTATATATTTTGTTGCTAAAAGGAAAAGCCCAGATTATTTTACGGCTAGACTAATAGGCCTTTATACTATTATTGTAGCTATTTTACTTTTTTCACATTTAAATTATATAAACAATAATGATTTATCAGGAGTAGATATTTTTAGAGTCACTGTTGATAATATAATGGCTTCTTTAAATAACTTTGACTTGCTTAGAGATACTGGTGGCGGTATGTTTGGAGCATTATTTTCTAGTTTGTTTGTTACGTTGTTTGATATAAATGGGACAATGGTCGTGGTAGTTGTTCTTGCTATCTTTGGCATTGTTATGTTGTTTGATATTACTTTAGCTGATATTTTAAAGGCGATTGTTAAACCATTTAAACGTAAAGAGAAAAAGGCAGCTGAAACTGAAGAATCTGTAGACGAAGAAGAAACTGATGATGATGGAAAAGTAGTTATAACTAATTTGAATGAGATAATTGATAATTCTACACCGATTGATGCAACTACACCTAAAGAACAGTTGCAAATGGAATCAGTGGCTGAAGATGTGTATGTTTTGCCTCCTTTAAGTTTACTTGAAGAAAGTAAGAATAGAGGTAAAATTAATTCAACTGAATTCATTCAATCTAATAATAAGATTTTGGAAAGAGTTTTTAATGATTTTGGTATTGTAGGTAAAGTTGTTGAAGTACATGTTGGACCTACTGTTACTCAGTATGAGGTTGAACTTAAAGCTGGCACTAAGGTTAATAAGGTTTTGAGTATTAATAGGGAAATAGCTCTTGCTCTTGCTGCAAAGGATGTACGTATACAAGCTCCTATTCCAGGAAAAAGTACAATAGGTATAGAAATACCTAATCCTGTACAAGCAGATGTTAAACTTAAAGATATTTTGGTTGGCTTACCTAAAAAACTAGAAAACTCTAAGTTAGTTGCACCATTAGGTAAAGATATTATGGGAAATATTCAGTATTTTGAAATTAATAAAGCTCCTCATTTACTTGTGGCTGGGGCAACTGGAAGCGGGAAAAGCGTTTGCATAAACAATTTTATTGTTTCTATCCTTATGAGAACTAAACCGGATGAAGTTAAATTAATTTTAGTTGATCCAAAAAAAGTTGAGCTAAGTGTATACGAAGGAGTACCACATTTATTAAGACCAGTTGTTACTGACCCTAAGAAGGCAAGTGTTGCACTTCAAAAAGTTGTTCAAATAATGGATGAAAGATATGATATGTTTGAACAAACTGGAACTAAGAGTATTGGAACTTATAACGAATATGTTGAAAAGCAAATCAGTAAAGGTAAAGATATGGAGAAAATGCCATTTTTGGTTGTAATCATCGATGAACTTGCTGATTTAATGATGGTTTGCAGCAAAGAAGTTGAAGAAAGTATTACTAGAATTACTCAACTAGCACGTGCAGCAGGCATACATTTAATTGTAGCAACACAAAGGCCTTCTACTGATGTTATCACAGGACTTATCAAAGCAAATATTCCTTCAAGACTTTCTTTTGCTGTTTCTTCTAGTATAGATTCTAGAACTATTTTAGATATGACTGGGGCTGAAAAATTACTAGGTAAAGGTGATATGCTATTTTTACCAATGGGGGAAAATGTCCCTATTAGAATTCAAGGTAGTTATGTAAGTGATGAAGAAATAAAGCGTGTTGTTGATTTTGTCAAACGTGGTAAAAAGCCAGTTTATGATGAAAATCTAACTGATTTAGAAGCACCTAGCAAAGTTAATGAAGATTTTTCTGGTGAAGATGATCCACTTTATAACGAAATAGTTGAATTTGCTATTAAAACAGGCAGGATTAGTGCTTCATTAGTTCAAAGAAAATATAGACTTGGCTACAATCGTGCAGCTAGAATTATAGATTTACTTGAAGAAAGAGGTATAATCGGGCCTCAAAATGGAAGTAAGCCTAGAGAAGTTTTAGTTAAGCTTAAAAATGAAAGTGAGAATGCAGAATGACACCTCATATTGAATGTGAAAAAAGTAAAATTGCGCCTTTAGTAATTATGCCCGGAGATCCGAGAAGAGCTAAATACATTGCTGAAAATTTTTTAGAGAGTGTTAAACTAGTTAATTCAGTTAGAGAAGAATATGCGTATACTGGTTATTATAAAGGAACACGTATAACAATATTTAGTAGTGGAATGGGTAACGCTTCTATGGGAATATACTCACATGAACTCTTCAATTTTTATGATGTTAAAGCAATTATAAGAATTGGTTCATGCGGTAGTTATTGTAGTGATATTAATGTTCACGACATTCTTGTATTAAAAGATGTCTTCAGTAATAGTAATTATGCCAAAGAATACGCAAATATTAAAGATAAAATAATTCCTTCTAATGATACTTTAAATAACATTATTTCTGAAACAGCTTCAAATTTAAACATAAAAATTAAAAGTGTAACAGGAAATAATGTAGATGCTTTTTATTGTAAGATTAACTATGATGAATTAAAACAACATAATTGTAAAGTAGTTGAAATGGAATCATTTGCCCTTTTTGCAAATGCAAAAGCTTTAAATAAAGTTGCAAGTGCTTTAGTAACTGTTAGTGATAGTTTTATCACTGGAGAAAAATTGTCAAGCATAGAAAGAGAAAAAGATTTTGATGAAATGGTTATTCTAGCTTTAGAAAGCATTATAAAAATATAATTGGTTATAATATAATAAGAGGTGAAGTATGGAACATAGAGTAATTGACAAAAAAAAATATAAAATTAATCTTATTAAAACTGATAGATTTAAGACCATAGTTGTAAGAATAACATTTATAAATAATTTTAATGAAGAATTTGTTAAAAATGTTCCTCTATTACAAAAACTTCTAGTAACCAAATCAAAGAAATATGACTCTAATGTCAAATTAGTTAGAGAACTAGAAAAGTTATATTTGCCTAACATTTCTACTTCTAGTAATATGTATGGGAATTATTTTTTAATTAATTTTTCTCTAGAAATGATTAATCCCAAGTTCACTGAAGTTGACATGTATAATAAATCATTTAAAATATTTAATGAACTTTTGTTAAATCCAGCAGCTGATGAATACGGCTTTTTTAAAGATATATTTTATGTGGACAAAAAGACCGTTATATCCAACATTGAAAGGGCAAGTGAGAATGGAACGGTATTGGCTGAAAATATATATGACAAAAACATGTTTAAAGGTACTAGTTATGAATATACTACTTATAATGTTTTAGATAAAATAAAAAAAATAAATAATAAAAAATTATATGACTTTTATAAGAAGCTTATCAATAAATCTAAAGTTGTCGTTACCGTTTTAGGCGACTTTGATGAGAATATCGTTTTAAAAAACATTGAAAAACTAATGAAAAAGATTAAAACAACTGATAATCTTGCTAAAATTAATTTAAAAGAAATAGAAACAAAAAAAGTAAATATAATAAAACTAAAAAAAGACTTTTTTCAATCCACTTTATTAGTTGGATACAAATTTTACAATTTAACTGAATATGAAAGACATTATGTTCTACCTGTATATAATATGATTTTAGGAAGTATGAATAATTCTATTTTATTTGTGAATGTAAGAGAAAAACATTCTTTGTGTTATTCAGTAATATCCTATCTTCATAAAATGGTACCAGCTTTAACTATTGAATGCGGCATCAGTGCTAAAAACTATGACAAAGCATTAAATATCATTAAAAAATCTGTTAAATTGATGAACGATAAAAAAGAAATAGAAAGACTATATAAAAATGCTATTAATACAATAAATCTCTCACTAAATGACATTTATGATAGCACTGATCGCATTATAGATATTTATCTATATCAAGAATTTGACAATACTGATGGCATAGAAGAAAAACGTGCCAAATATAACAGCGTTACCGTTCAAGACATTATCTCTTTAAATAAAAAAATAAAATTAAACACAGTATTATTCATGGAGGGGCAATATGAAGAAAATTGATTTTAAAAGCATTAATGAAGTTTTATTTGAAGAAATCCTTCCAAATAAATTAAAAGTAATTTATTACAAAACAAAAAAAACCAAAAATTTTTATATAACTATTAGTACTTTATATGGAGCAGGCGTTACAAAATATAAAAAAAATGGCAAAGTAATTGATGTAATACCAGGGACCGCTCATTTTTTGGAACATAGGATAATGGATTTTACTAAAAATAAAAAAGCAATGAAACTTATTAACGACTTAGGAAGTATGCCAAACGCTTATACAATGCATGATATTACTAATTATAATATTTTTGGTGGTACTGATTTAATAAAAAATTTAGAACTTCTTTTAGATAGAGTTTTTAAACCAAACATTAAAGAAGATGATGTTATAAGTGAAAAAGGTATTATCGGTGAAGAAATAGATATGGAACAGGACAACATTAATACAGTACTTTTATATTCGGCTATGAATAATACATTTAAAAAAGACAAGAGTATGTGCATTCCTGTTTTAGGTGAGAAAGCTGATATTGAAAAAATAACCAGTGAATATTTAATTGGTATTTATAACGATTTTTATACGTATGATAAAATGCATATTGTAGTTTGCGGAGACTATATTATTCAAGAAGTTAGCAATTATATTCATGATTATTTTAAGGAAACTAAATGTAATGACGAGAAAGTTAAAGTATTGTATGACAAAGAAACTGACAATGTGAAAGTTGATTATTTTGAAATTAATAGAGAAGTTGTTAAAGATAAAACAGCAGTTGTTTTTAAAATTCCTGTTAAAGAATTTAAAAACATTAAAAATAATGATTTAAATCGTTATTTAAATATATTATTTACTTGTATGTATGGTAGTACTTCTTTTATCAAATATAATCTCGAAAAGAATGGAATAACTGGATTTAATTTTTTGACTAAAAGAGTAAATAATTATTTTGTTATTATTTTATATGGTTCTGGAAATAGTAACAAATTTATTAAGTTTATCCTGGATAGTGTTAAAAACATTAAGATTAGCAAAGAAGACTTTGAAAGTAAAATTAAAGTTATGATAAGTCAGCTTATTCTTGATTTTGAAGATGTTGTAAACGTTGAAGGTTTTATAACTGATCAAATTAAGTTTAATGGTAAAATTATTAAAAACGCTAAAAATGAACTTTTAAAGTTAGATTATAATATTTTTAAAAGCATTTATAAAAATTTAAATTTTAATAATAAAAGTATTTTACGCATTACTAATAGTAACTAATAGTAATTCGTAATTCTTTTTTTATTTTATAGATTTTATTTTATGTTTTTGTTAAAATGTAAATATGAAACGTATTAAGTATTTAATTATTTTACTAGTTTTTTTATTCCCTTTATCAGTTAAAGGATATACAGAATTACCTGTTGATTTAACTAATTTAACTATCATTGATATTCAAGATTATGTAGATAAAGGCGTTTTTAGTTATGAAGATTTAGTTCGTGTTTATATAGATAGGATTGAAGAGTATGATGATGAATATAATTCTATTTTAAGTTTAAATGAAGAAGCGATTAATATTGCTAAAAAGCTTGATAAAGAAAGAGAAGAAAATGGAATACGTAGTTTAGTTCATGGCATACCTATTTTGGTTAAAGACAATATTGATTATGATGGTATGGCTACGACAGGGGGAACTAAGGCTTTGAGCGATTCTATTCCTAACACAAATGCAAAGGCTATTTCATATTTGGTAGATAAAGGTGCGATAATTTTAGGTAAAACTAATATGAGCGAACTAGCGTTAAGTGTCCAAAATTCTTATAGCTCATACGGATATGTTAGAAATGCTTACAATAAAAGTTATACTAGTTATGGCTCTAGTGGTGGTTCTGCTGTTAGCACATCTTTAATGTTTAGTGTTGCTAGTTTAGGGACTGATACCAATTCCTCTGTTCGCATACCAGCGGCCTCAGCAGGACTTGTTGGAATTAGACCGACTTATGGCTTAGTTTCCAATGAAGGTGTGATTAAATATGATATAAATCGTGATACTATTGGCGTTTTGTCTAGAAATGTAGTTGATAATGCCATAATATTAGATATAATAAGCGGCGGAGATGGTAATAAGTATTTAGCCGAATTAAATAGTTCTAAGCTTACTATTGGCGTTTTAAGTCAAATTACTGAAGGTGATAGTAGCCTCTATGGTAATGCTTTTAAAAGTACAAATGATGATATATTAAAGTTGTTTAATGAAAATATAAACTATTTAAAGTCTTTAGGTTATAAGATTATTTATTTAGATGATTTTTTTACTGCCAAAGTAATAGATTATGAAAATAATTCTACTAGTGGCAAGTCTATGTGTAATGAATTTAATAAATACATCGTTAATACAAGTAGTAACATAAAAAGTTTTGAACAATTAGCTAATTCAACTGGTAAAGTTTATGGTTTGTATGATTATGTTTATTACTGCGGTATGGATGAAACATTCACGCAAGAAAAGTCTCTTATGGAGTCATACAAAAATTATGTAATTGAATTCATGGGAAAAAATAACATCGACGTATTAGTTTATCCAAATATAAAATCTAAAACTAGTTTGTATTACGAAAGTGATAATATTACGTCTAGTTATATTATCGCACCTGCTACAGGTTTTCCAGCAATTACCTATAACATGGGTTACATAGATGGGCTGGCATACTCAATGGAGTTTTTAACTACTGACGAAAACGAACAAACTCTTTACGATTTGCTATCAAGCCTTAAAAATAATTATGTTTTATCTAGCGACGCACCTATGCTTTATGAAGTTAGTGATGAAGTTACCGAATTGGTTAATTATTATATGAATGTGAATTTAAAAAGTTTGTATAAATATAATAAGGATGCACTTGAAACATATAATAATGCCCTTGATAATATTCTATATTTTTTTGATTTAATCGAATAATTATAGTTTTTATTCTTGAAATAGTTAATAATTTAGATATAATTT
>CALVVO010000027.1 GCA_944363885.1 uncultured Bacilli bacterium
TGCTGTGCAATAATTTTTATTTTTAAATTTTTTTGTTTTTTTACTAAAAACTATTGACTATTCATAGTTGGTCTCCTATATAGTTTATGTTATTAAATTTTGGAAATACTAAATAATATGAAAAAATATTTATCAGATAACAAATTAATAAAACTAAAAATAAATTTCATTTCCATTACAATGATAATTATTTTTGCATTCATACTACTTTACACATTTAAAATCATGATAATAGATAAAGAAAAATACGAAGAACTTTTATACATAAAAACCGGCAAAATATACAAAGGAAACGAAGCACCACGAGGAAACATATATGATAGAAATGGGATACTTTTAGTTGGAAACGAAAGCATTCCTATAATAAAATACACAAAAACAAATTTAACAAATGAAGAAGAAATAAAGTTAGCAACTAGAATAGCTGAAAACATTAAAATCGATTACACAAAAGTAAACGAAAACATGTTAAAAGAATATATTTATAACACTAATAAAGAAGAACTTTTAGGTAGAATAACAGAAAAAGTAAAAAAACAATATGAAAACAGAAAAATTACAAACCAAGAATACAAAGAAATAATATTAGATAACATAACAGAAGAAGAAATAAATGCACTTAGTGAACTAGAAAAAGCAACTGCATACATATACTACATAATGAATTTAGGATATAGATATGAAGACAAAATAATAAAAAACAAAGAAGTAACAGAAGAAGAAATAAAATACATAGAAAATGAGTCAAACTTATATATAGATTACATTTACGAAAGAACATATCCATACGGAGACACACTAAAAAACATATTAGGAAATGTAGGCAGTATTCAAGAAGAAGACTTAGAACAATATTTAGAACAAGGATACTTTAGAAATGATTTAGTAGGGACAAGTTACTTAGAAGAAGAGTACGAATCATATTTAAAAGGAACACCATACACTTATAGAATAACAAGCGATGGAAAAAGAGAGACAGTAACAGAAATGAAAAAAGGCAACGATTTATATCTCACAATAGATATAAATTTACAAGTCGAAATAGAAAAAATAGTAGAAGAACAAATGATAAAAACAAAAGGCGAGCCAAACACGACATATTTTAATAAAAACTACATCATAATTGGAAACGCATACGACGGAAGCATTTACGCATTTGTTGGGAAAATGATAACATACAACGGAAAATATAATTTCATTGATAACAGTTTAGGTTTAATTACCGATGCGATAACACCAGGTTCATCAATAAAAGGAGCAAGCCATTTAGTAGGTTACAGCACAGGTGCAATAACATATGGCCAAAAAATAACAGATGGCTGCATTAAAATAAAAAATACTGACGAAAAATGTTCGTGGAAAAATCTAGGAGTAATTGACGACTTAGAAGCACTAAAGTATTCATCAAACTACTATCAATTTGTAACAGCCATAAAAATTGGTAAAGGAAATTACAGATATAACGCGCCACTAATACTAGACAAAAACGGTTTTGAAACATACAGAAAAATTTTTAACGGATTAGGTTTAGGAGTAAAAACAGGTATAGATTTACCTTATGAGAGCACTGGTTTTAAAGGAAACGATGAATACGTATTGAGCTTATTAGACTTTCCTATAGGACAGTACGATAACTACACACCAATTCAAATGTTTCAATACATCTCAACAATATATAATAATGGCACCAGAGTTGCACCACACTTAGCAAACTACGTAAAAAATGACACAGAAACCATATACGAATACAAAAGGAATGTTGTTGGTGGGGTAAATGTAAAAGAGCAAGACTTTTTAAGAGTTAAAGAAGGATTAAAAATGGTAATGGAAAGTGGCGGAACCGGGTATGGATACATAAATTTAAAATACAATCCAATAGGAAAAACAGGAACAGCTCAAAGCTTTATTGATACAAATATGGATGGAAAAATAGACACAGAAACAGTAAGCAAAGCATTTGTTGGAATAGCAGATGAAATAACTTTTGTAGTATTAAGTCCAAACATAAGCGATAGAAAAACATCATACACATCTAGTAGCAACAAAAAATTAAGTAAAACAATAAGTGACTTATATTTTGAAAAATATAAAAAAACCCAATAAGGGTTTAAATAATAGTAGTATTATAAGTAATATCTTCTTCCTTAACTTGTTCTAACTTAGATATTCTCGTATCAAGATTTCTAACTTGTCTTTCAAGTTTAGTTAACCTATCATCAATATCATAATCATAAGTTTGGTTATCCATTTGAGGATACATCATATTTTGGTTATACATTTGATTTGGTAAAGAACTGTTTTGCATCATTTGGTTTGGCATCATCACATTTGGCATCATTTGATTAGGCATAAAGTTCTGATTAATTGGCATAGGTTGGTCTATAAATCCACCAGCATTATAATTAGAATAAAACATATCACGCTTGTTCATAGCTTACCTCCATTATTTCACTCATATTATATGATTATTGTTAAAAAATGTGAAAAATGCTAAAATATACGTGAGGTCATATAAAATGAGATTAAAAAACATAAAAGGTGCTAAAGAATTTGTGACAAAAAACGATTACATAATAAAAAATCCAACAAATTATAAAGGCAAATATAAAAGCATATTTAAAAATAAAAACAAAATTGAATTAGAAATAGGTGTAGGCAAAGGAGACTTTATAATAGAAAAAGCCCTATCAAACCCAAATATAAATTATATTGGCGTAGAAAAATACGCCAGTGTTTTAATATTTGCAATTAAAAAAGCAGAAAAAAACAAACTTACAAATATAAAATTTATCCTATTAGATGCAATACATATAGACGAAATATTTTATAAAGAAATAAGTAAATTATATCTTAACTTTAGTGATCCATGGCCTAAAAAGAGACACGAAAAAAGAAGATTAACAAGTGACGTATTTTTAAATAAATACAAAAGCATATTTAAAAACATAAAAATAATCGAGCAAAAAACCGATAATGATGACTTATTTGAATATAGCATAAAAAGTTACATAAGAAATGGATACATACCTATAAAAAAATCAACAAACTACATAAGCAAATACAAAACAGAATACGAAAACAAATTTATAAAAAAAGGCAAAAACATAAATTACATAAAAGTTATAAAATTAGTTTAATTTTTAAAAAATATTTGTTATAATTTTAAATGAAAGTGGGTGAAGTGATGCTAAAAAAAATTATCTTGATAGTTGGATTATTTCTAATTACAGGATGCACAAATGTAAGCATTAATACATTAAGCATTGATTCTGCAATCAGCAACGTATTAAATCAAGATAACAAATTATATAACACCTACGAAGTTGGATATAGATTTTATAAACCAAGGAATTTTAATTTATTAAAAAGTGATGGGAATAACTATGAATATATAAATAATGGTAAAAAATATTACTTATATGTAGATATATTAGCTTATTACAACAAAGTAAATAATCAATACAATTTAGAAAAGGATGCATATTATACACAGGAGTTTAACTACGACGGAGAATACGGCTTTATAAATATTATTGAAAAAGATGATTACTTTTATCTTAAAATAATGTATAATTATGCTATAATAGAAGTGAAGGTTAAAGAAGATGAAATAATTGAATCGGCGATATATTCTAGTATTTTGCTTTCATCTATAAATTATAACGATAATGTAATTGCTCATTTAGTTCAAAACAATTTGATAGGGACTAATGAAAAAAACTTTGAATTACCAGGGCCTGAGGAAAAAGAAGAAACGTATTTAGATTATTTAGAAGATTACGATGATTATGATAAAGAAAATGAAATACCTGACCCAGATGTTATTAATTAGAAAGAGGTGTAAAAGATGGGTTTGATTGGAAAACTTAAAAATATATTTTATGATGAGGAAATGGTTGAAGTAAAAGATGAACCGATAGTTCGGGAAGAAAAAAAAGAAGAAATAAGAAAACCAAGAATAGAAGAAATACAGGTTCAAAAAGAAGAAAAAATTGAAAACACATATAGTGAAAGAGAATTGTTTAAAAGTGAACCGACTTTTAAATTTCCGGTTATTGATGAAGATGATGATGAACCAGTTCAAACGAGAAGCAGAGTTAACACAATAGATTTAGACAGACGTGAGTCAGCAAAAAGACCGGAGAGAGTTGTTGATAGGGTTAATGAAATACATAAGCCGAATGTTAATGTGACTATTGGTAAAGAAAAAAATTCTGAGAAGACATTTACACCTTCTCCTGTAATTTCTCCAATATACGGAATACTTGATAAAAATTATACTAAAGAAGAAATAAAAGAAAAAGTAGAAACATCAAAAAGACCGAGTGAGTCAGAGTTTAATTATGATTATGTAAGGAGAAAGGCTTATGGTACTCTTGAAGATGAATTGGAAAATACTTTGACAAAACTAAATAATGAAGTAGACAAAAAAGTTAAAGAGGAATCTAAAGATGATAGTAAAAGTATAGAAGAGTTGTTAAATGAAATAGAAGAAAATGCTAATATATCTGTTGGAGATTTAGAAGAAAGAATAAAAGATGAGTTTGAACTAGAAGAAGAAAAACAACCTCCGATTTTGGATAAAAAAGAAGAAATTAAAGTAGATAATGAACTATCTTTGGATGCGGATGATAAAACACTCGAACACGATTTATTTAATTTAATTGATTCAATGTATGAAGATAAGGAAGGAGAATAAAAATGGAAGCACTTCAGTTAACATTACCAATAGTAATTTACTTTTTATTAATAATTTTACTCATAATAGGAATAGTATTGGGAATAAAATTAATAACAACTATGAATAAAGTGGATAAAATTATAGATGATGTAAATAAAAAATTAGATTCGGTGAGTGAAGTATTCAATATTATAGATTTTGTCACTGGGAAAATGTCAGCAATAAGTGAGACTATAATTGGAGCAATAACTACGGCAGTAAGTAGAATATTTAAAAAATTTAATAAGGAGAGTGAAATTGATGAGTAAAGGAAAAGGTTTTGGAAAATTTGTTTGTGGAGCAGCATTAGGAGCAGGATTAGCATTATTATTTGCGCCAGACAAAGGTAGTGTAACAAGATCAAAATTAAAAGCAAAATTAGATGAAGTACTAGATTATATAAAAAACATTGACAAAGAAGAAGTAAAAGAAGAAATAACAAAAAGAGTAAATGAACTTAAAGAAGGATTAGCTACATTAGACAAAGAAAAAGCGTTAGACATAGCAAAAGATCAAGCACAAAAAATTCAAAAGAAAGCAGAAAAATTATATGAATATGCAATAAAAAAAGGGACACCAGTTTTACAAGACGTTACTAATGAAGTAAGATTACGTGCTTTACAAGTAGCAAAAGATATAGTTGTTAAATTAGAAAGTTCTAATGAAAAACCTAAAAAGACTACGACTAAAAAGAAAACAACAAAATAATCTATGAAAAAAACGAATAGCAATATAAGCTGATTATAGAAAGTTAGTGGGAGATGCAAACTAATACAGTTATATTGTAAATATACATTTTTGGAGATTAATTAGGTCACGCTTTATAGTGAATGAGAAAAAAATAAGGTGGTACCACGGAAAAATTCGTCCTTTAGTGCTATCTTTTTTATTATTTAAAGGAGGAAAGTATGAAATTATATGAAGATTTAAAATGGAGAGGACTAATAAATGATATAACAAGTCCAGAACTAATTGATAAATTAAATGAAGGTGGAATGACTTTTTATGTAGGAGTAGATCCAACAGGAGATAGCTTACATATTGGGCATTTTCTAACAGTAATAGCAACTGTAAAAAGATTAAAAGATGCCGGACATAATCCCATTATAATTGCAGGTGGTGGGACAGGATTGATTGGAGACCCAAAACCTAATGTAGAAAGACCAATGATAACAAAGGAAGCAGTAAATCATAATATAGAGTGCATAAAAAAACAAGTTAGCAACTTTCTTCATGAAGACATTACAATAGTTAACAATGCAGACTGGTTATTAGAAATGAATGCAATAGATTTTTTAAGAGATTATGGTAAACACTTTAACATAAATTACATGATAAATAAAGATACAGTAAAAAGAAGATTAGATATTGGAATTACATATACAGAATTTTCTTATATGATATTACAAAGCATAGATTTCTTAAAACTATACGAAAAATACAACTGCACATTACAAATTGGGGGACAAGACCAATGGGGAAATATAACATCAGGATTAGAACTAATAAGAAAAGTACATGGAGACAAAGTAAAATGTTATGGGTTAACAGTGCCACTAGTAACTAAAAGTGACGGAAGTAAATTTGGTAAAACTGAAAAAGGTGAAAGTTTATGGCTAGATAAAGAAAAAACAAGTCCATATCAAATGTATCAATATTTTATAAATAGTGAAGATGTTATGGTAATTGATTACTTAAAAAAATTAACATTCTTATCAAAAGAAGAAATAGAAAAATTAGAACAAAGTTTAAAAGAAGAACCAGAAAAAAGATTAGCTCAAAAAGCATTGGCATACAATATTGTAAAATTTTTACATGGTGAAGAAGAAGCAGAAAATGCTAAAAAAACAAGTGAAGAAATTTTTAGTGGAACGTATAACAATATGCCTACAATTAAAATAGGAAAAGAAAAAATAAACATACTAGAACTATTAATAGAAACAAATATAGCAGCATCAAAAAGTGAAGCAAAACGACTAGTAGTGCAAGGTGGAATCAAAGTTAACGATGAAAAAATACTTGATGAAAAATACGATATAGTTCTCAACAAAGAAATAGTGTTACAAAAAGGCAAGAAAACATTTATTAAAATTGAAAAATAATTAATTTGACCGTTTTCAGTAAATATAGTAGTATAAACATCAAATTAGATTAAAGGAGATGAAAATTAAAAAATGAAATACGGATATGAAGGTGCAGATTTAAGTGAATTAATTAATAATTATAAAATAGAAGGGGATAAAATAGTTATTACTTATTTAGATAAGTCAACGTTCGAGGTAGCTTTTACTGAAAGCACAGAGAAAACCTTATTAGAAGAAATGTTAAAACAAGCATATGATAGAAATGCTAGTGAAGAAATGTGCTTAGCACAAAAAAGAAAAAGAAGAGCAACGATGCTGATTGTATATGAAACAATTGTAGGTGCACTTGTAGGAGTTTTAAGTTTTATTAATAAGGATGAACTTCAAACTTTAGATATATTATTTTTAGAAGCAGATGCAATGTTTATAACTTTAAATGGAATAGATTATAAAATTCAAAAGTCTGAAATAGAAGAACTAGAAAAATATGATTTTTACTTAAACATGAGAAGTAAAATTGTTGGAGTTCCTAACGAGATTTTACTAAATGGAATAAAAAGTGACGAAAGAGGTATTAGTATTAATAATTTAGATAATTTTTCTCTATCAGATGTTAAAAGAATAAATCAAAACATCAATAGGTTTCATAAATATTCACAAGAAAATGACCAAGTAACATCTCCAACTTTAACATATAAAAATAGAAAAAATCAGTAGATTTGAATAATTCGTAAATATTTGCTATAATTATAAATACATGGGGCTGTTTTGTTTCGACAGAGTGATGATTTTGTTAATAGCAAGTAGTAGAGATACTATAAATCCAAAAACGTTAAATAAACGGAAAACAAAATAATTTTGCACCTGCTATTGCCTAATTAAGGTACGCGGTGACTCTTTCTTAACTTTGTTTGCGAGTTAAGGTAAAGGGTTCATAAAAGCAAACTATATCATTTATATGTCTATATTAAATGACGAAATTTATAGACTTAGAAAAACATTGGAAGTTGGAAATCCATAAATGTTTTTTGAAAATACAAAACCAACTAAACTTGTAGAATATTAATGAAATTGCACTTTGGACACGAGCTCGATACTCGTCAGCTCCACCAATTTGTTGATTAGTCCTTTAAGGACTTTTTTTATATAAAATAAGTAAAACATTTTACGCTTTTTATATAATAAAACAATACTTTACTTTAAAAAAAATAAAATAGGTTGTATACTTTAAATGAAAGTAGGTATGTATGAAAACTAAAAAAATAATAATATCAATAATTATAATAATATTAATAATACTAGGTTTATATTTTATAAATTCTAAATTTAAAATATTGGATAGCATATTTGGTTTAGGAACAACTGAATATAAAGAAAAAGAAGAAGAACCAAAATTGCAAATAGTAGATGAAGAAAGCAATTCAAGAATAATTGCAGTTATGATAAATAACAACCATGCAGCTTGGCCACATGCAGGGTTACAAGATGCATTTCTAAATTATGAAATAATTGTTGAAGGCGGAATAACAAGAATACTATCACTATTTAAAGATGCAGACACAGAAAAAATAGGTTCAGTAAGAAGTGCTAGGCATTATTTCCTAGATTATGCAATGGAAAATGATGCAATATATGTACACCACGGGAGAAGCCCACAAGCATTAGAAGACATTGAGAGTTATAATATTGACGATATTGAAGGATTATATGACGAAGATGGCTTTTGGAGAGACAAAACATTAAATAAAGCATATGAACACACATCATTTACTAATATTGAAAAAATAAATACAGTAATAAAAGAAAAAGGATACAGGACGACAACGGACACAGATTTATTATTAAATTATAGTGCAAAAGAAATTGACTTAAGCAAAAAAGAAAATAGCATAAAAGCTGACAAAGTGAGTATAGAATATTCTAGTTATCAAACCACATATTATGAATACAATCCTGAAACTAAATTATATTTAAGAAGTATGGATGATGAACCACATGTTGACGCGATAACAGGAGAGCAATATACAACAAAAAATATAATCACCTATCAAGTAAAAAATAGAACAATAGACAGTGATGGAAGACAAGATTTAGACAACGTTGGAAGTGGAGAAGGATATTACATATCTAACGGATATGCAGTTCCAATAACATGGGAAAAAGCTAGTAGAAGCAGTCAAACAGTATATAAGTACATGGATGGTACAGAAATAGATGTAAATGACGGCGTAACATGGATTCAAATACAACCAGTTGGTAAAGAATTAGGAATAGAAGCATTTGAAGAAGAATATAATGATACAGAAGAATAAATAAGTTGATTAATTAACAATAATTTGCTAAAATAAAGTTATAATAAGGAGGCTAGTAAAAAATGTTAGATTTTTTATCAGAAAATTATATATGGTTTTTTGTAGCAGCAATTGTGCTATTATTTGCCTTGATAGGTTTTATAGTTGAAGGAAAGAAAAAGAAAAGCAAAGAATTTAAAGGAGAAAGTGTTAACGAGAACGTTGAAAATATAAACAATGCTTCAGGACTTGAAGTAAATGATATTCCAGTAGCTGAAACATTGAATAATATTTCTAACGAACCAACAGTGCCAGTTGAAAGTGCGACTGAACCACAAACTATTGCAGAAACTAATACGATGGAAACTTTACAAGGTGTAAACGTATCAGAACAAACAAGCCCTTCAACAAATGAAAACCAAAGCGTAACAATAGGTGAACCAATAGAAATGAAAAGTGAGCCAGTAATACCGACTGCACCTGAATCATTCTATGACGAACCACTAATGCCAGATAATGGTCAAGAAAAACCAATGAATTTCGAAATAAATCCAAATGAGAATAATAATACTGAACGTCAATAAAAATGTTAAACACGTAAAAAGATATAGATAATATATCTTTTTTATTATATAATTAATTATAGTGAAAAGGGAGTTGAATTAAAAATGTCATTATCAACTTTATATAATTTATTTACAGAAGTAGTAGATATTGCTATAGTATGGTTTATGTTTTATTATATATTGAAGTTAATAAAGAATAACGTAAAATTAGTATTGATATTTAAAGGCGTTATTATTATAGTTTTGTTAAAACTTGTATCAGATTGGATGCATTTAAACACTGTGGGAATATTACTTGAATATGTAATATCTTGGGGACCTCTAGCACTTATAATAATATTCCAACCGGAGATACGAACAGTCCTTGAAAATTTAGGGCGTAGTCAATTATTAGG
Organism: uncultured Bacilli bacterium; assembly: GCA_944363885.1. GTDB lineage: Bacteria > Bacillota_I > Bacilli_A > RF39 > UBA660 > CALVVN01. Next base: position 10,057 of record CALVVO010000027.1, read on the forward strand.
AAGGCATAAAGTTTTAACGGTGGACGAAAGAGAAAGAGTTGTTTATGAAATAATGCAGGCTGTTGAATACTTTAAGAAAAATAGAATAGGTGCTTTGATGATTATTGAACGTGATTATAGCTTGCAACAATACATTGAACCAGCGCAAAAACTATATGCTGATATAAGTAATGAATTATTAATATCAATTTTTTTTCCAAATAATCCTTTACATGATGGGGCTGTAATTATTCAGGGAGATAGGATAACATGTGCGGGGAGTGTACTACCTACTAGCATGAATCCAAATATATCAAAAAGATTAGGAACACGCCATCGTGCAGCACTTGGAATTTCTGAAATAACTGATGCAATTGCAATTATGGTTAGTGAAGAGACAGGAAGAATAAGTATAGGCTTAGGTGGGGAACTTAACTATAACCTTACTGTAGATGATGCAAGAATGATTTTGATAAATGAATTACAACCTAAGAAAGAAACTTTTTATGATGCAGAAGCTGATTTAGAAGAAGAAATTGAAAGTGAAGGTGAGACAAATGAAGAGACAGAAGAAAAATAAAGCAAACATATTTGTAAGAGCTTTCAAAGCAATAATTAGATTTTTTGACAAGATAATAATAACTCCATTTAGTAAGTTAGCTTATATGATAACTGATAAATTAAATATAAAAAGTGGCTCATTTGAAAAGTTTTTGAATAGACCTAATACTTTATTGTACGTTTCACTCATATTAGCATTTTGTACTTTTTTGTTAATTGACAATAGGGTAATAAATTTAATTTCGTCAGAGTCAATAGTGCTTGAAAATCAACCGGTAGAAGTGGAATATAATGATGAAGCATATGTAGTTGAGGGATTGCCAGAAGACGTAGACATTGTTCTAATGGGAAGAAAAATGGATTTATATTTAGCTGAACAATTAGGAGATCACAAGTTAACTTTAGATTTAAGTGATTATGGCGTAGGAACACATAAAGTAAGTATAAAATACAATAATCCAGTAAATAATTTAGATTATATAATAAGCCCTTCTGAGGTAACTGTAGTAATATATCCTAAAGTAAGTGAGGTAAGAACTTTATCGATAGATGTGTTGAATACAGATAAATTGGATCAAACATTGGTAGTAAGTAATGTTTTACTTGATAGGGACGAGGTTATAATAAAATCACATGAAGCAAAACTTGCACAAGTAGCAAGCGTAAAAGCACTAATAGATGTAAATTCTTTAAATGCTACACAAGCTGGAACATATACACTTGAAAACGTTAAACTTGTTGCATACGATGAAAAAGGGACAGAGCTTACTGATATCGAAATAATACCAGAAACAGTAACAGCAACAGTAACGATAACAAGCCCAAGTAAAGTCGTACCAATACAAATCGTACCAATAGGAGATGTAGCACCAGGAAGTGCAATAGAATCAATAGAAAGTAGTGTAACGCAAGTAACCGTTTACGCGGATGAAGAAATTCTAGCAGCATTAAATTACATAGAAGTAGAAATAGATGTCACTGGATTAAATGAAGATAAAACATATCAAAAAGTCATAAATAAACCAAATGGAGCGAGAAGCATAAGTGAAACATCAATTACAATTAATGTAAAAATGGAAGCAGAAACATCAAAAGAGTTTGAAAATATCCCTATAGTATTTGAAAACTTAGGTAGCGGACTAAAAGTTAATGCTCAAAGTGAAGAAGACACAAAGGTAACTGTATCTGTGGGCGGAGTTCAAAGCTTACTTGATAAATTAGAAGCAAGCGACATAAAAGCATACGTTGATCTAGAAGGCTTAGGAGTAGGAACGCACACCGTACCTGTATACGTAACTGGAGAAGACTTAAAATTAACATACACAAGCAAGACACAAAATATAAAAATAATAATTGAATAAAAATAAAACTGTAAGAATTAAATCTTACAGTTTTACTTTTCAGGATGAAATGGTTTAATAAGAAGTCCTATATTTATAATACCAGCTAAACCTACTAAAGCGTAAACTAAATTAGTAAATAGACTATCCGTTCCAAATATAGATGAAACTAAGTTGAAATCAAATAAACCTACAAAACCCCAGTTCAATGCACCTATAATAGTAAAAGCTAGACATATCTTTTGTAATATATCCATATTATTCCTCCTCAATTATATTTTAAACAAATTTTAATCTTTTATTCATAAAGTATTTTAGAAGAAATATAATTTACTAATGATGGGGGAGGAAAAGTGAAAAAATTATTATTTATATTAATATGTAGCATACTAGTTGCTGGTTGTGGAAAGGTTGATTCAGAAAAAGCATTACAAGAATTTGAAACGAAGGTAGGAAATAGTGACAATTATACATTAATTGGAACTATGGAAATAATTAACAATGAAGATGTATATAATTATGAAGTAACTGTATCATATTTAAAGGGAGACTATTACAAAGTCAATTTAGTTAATACTAATAACGATCACGAACAAGTAATTTTAAAAAATGATGAAGGAGTATATGTTATGACACACAAAAGTACACAACTTTTAAAATCAAATAAGTTTGAGGTTATATCAATTCAATAAGTATCTTATAAACACTAGAATATGTTGAATGCATATTCTTTTTATTTCTTTTTTTTAAGAGAGGAGACCCGATAAATGAATTATGCAATATTTAGAAGTGAACCTATTATGACTACGCACGATTTAGCTGGGATTGGTTCTCATAACAAACGCGAAAAGAAAGCATATAATTCTAATCCTGATATAAGGACTCTAGATAGTTATAAAAATTTAGAATTAGTACCATTAAATTATAAATATGTTAAAAGATTTAAAGAGATAACAAAAGAGTATGAAAA
>CALVVO010000028.1 GCA_944363885.1 uncultured Bacilli bacterium
AAAGAGATATTATACTATATATTTAAAGGTATAATTTTAACTAATGATAGGGTATAATTTTAAAAAAGGATTAACAATATTATATAAAAACATTGACAAATTGCAAAAAAATGATATGATACATAAAGAGTTTCTATAGTTAACATTAACTATGGCGAAAGGAGAATGAAAATGAAAAAAGGAATTCATCCAGAACTAAAAGAATGCAAAGTAAAATGTGCATGCGGATATGAATTTACAACAAAATCAACGTTAGAGGAGATACAATTAGAAACATGTCCAAAATGTCATTCATTTTATACTGGAAAACACATGACAGCAAAAACAGGAAATGTACAAAAATTTAAAGATAAATATGGAATGAAATAAAGACAAAAAGTCTTTTTTTATTTTAAATAATGATATCAAATGGTATAATAAAATTGGTGGTAAAATGAAAATAGGAATTGCAAGTGATCACAGAGGATACGAAGTAAAAAAGAAACTTGTTAAATACTTAAATAAAAAAAATGAAGTTATAGATTATGGAACAGACTCGGGTGTAATAGTTGACTATGTAGACTATGTGGAATTATTATGTAAAGGAATAAAAAAAGATAAATTAGATTTTGGCATTTTAATATGTGGAACAGGAATAGGAATGAGCATAGCAGCAAACAAAATTAAAGGAATAATGTGTGCAAAAATTGATAATGAAGAAGATGCCTACTATGCAAAAGCACATAACAATGCAAATGTAATAAGTTTTAGTGCAAAAAAAAGCATGCTAATTATAAAAGATATGGTAGATAAATTCATGCAAACTGAATATTTAGATCAACCAAATTACAACAATAGAATAAAAAAAATACAAAAATTAGAAAAAATAGTTCTAAAACAAAAAAATAAGAATATATAAATATATGAAATCAAAACATGTATATATATTCTTTTCTTTTATCATAATATTACTACTTGTTTTATTATGCTTTCAAATTAATAATGAAGCAAAAGTTGAAAAGGTTTATACAAGTACAGAAACAAGTAAGGCAGTAAAAGTTAACAAAGACTCAAACATATACGAAATAAATATTGAGCAATATTTAATAGGAGTAGTTGGGTGTGAAATGCCAGCGCTATTTGAAGAAGAAGCTTTAAAAGCAGGCGCTGTAGCTGCAAGAACATATTTGCTAAACAAATTGGCATATGATGAAAATTACATTATTTCATCAACGACAAACGACCAATGTTATAGCGATGAAAACGAACTAAAAGAAAAATGGGGAAGTAATTACAATAAATATAGAAGTAAAATTGAAAAAGCAGTAAATGAAACAAAAGATGAATATATGACATATAATGGAGAAATAATAAAAGCATTTTATTTTTCCACATCTAATGGAAAAACAGAAAACGTACAAAATGTATTTGGTGAAAAATTAGATTACTTAGTTAGCGTTGATTCCAACTTCGACAAAAATACAACTCAATTTAATAAAACCATAGAAATTACTACAAATGAATTTCTAAAAAAATTAAATTTACCAGATACAAAAGAAATAAAAATTACAAATATTGTTAAAAACGATACAAATAGAGTTGATGAAATCACAATTAATGAACATAAATTTAAAGGGACAGAAATAAGAACACTATTAAACCTAAGATCTACAGATTTTGAAATTGTAATCAATGGAAAGGTAGTAAAAATTACCACAAAGGGATATGGTCATGGAGTAGGAATGAGTCAATACGGCGCAAATGAACTTGCAAAAATTGGATATAATTATGAAGAAATATTAAAATATTACTATACAGGAATAGAACTAATAAAATAAATGTATAAATAATAAAAAATTGTTCACACTTATAAGTAGGAGAGTGAAACAATGATTAAAGCAAAGAAGATGATAATTCCATCAATTTACATATTGGCGGTGATTTTAATAGTAGCGAGTATTTTGTTAGTTGTGTCAAGTATTAATAAATATTTAACCATACCAAAAGATTACAACTATGCTGTTGATACGCAATTTGAAAATGTAATACCAGTAGTTGAAACACAGGCAACTATAATAAAACCATATTTATCAGAAGATGTTAAAATAGGAAAATATTTTTATGACTTTGAAGCTGATGAAGAAAGACAACAAAATAGCATAATATTTTATGAAAATACATACATGCAAAATTCCGGAGTGGATTATGTAAGCGATACAGTTTTTGATGTAGTTGCAGTACTAGATGGAGAAGTACTATCAATAGAAACGGATTCTACACTTGGGAATATTGTAAAGTTAAAGCATGACAAAAACTTAATAACCGTATATCAAGGAATTGATAATATAGACCTTAAAGAGGGAAGTACAGTTAATCAAGGAACAATAATTGGAACAAGTGGAACATCAAAAATAAATACTAATTATGCTACGTCGTTACACTTTGAAGTCTATTACAATGGAGAACTAATAGACCCAGAAAACTTTTATGCATTAAACATTGAAGACTTATAGGTCTTTTTTTTATTTATAACCATAAAATTAATTAGGGGTGTTTAAAATAAAAAAAGAAATACAAGAAAGAGTAAAAAGCGAAGCAAATTATATATTAAAGACAGAACTAACTATTAGAGAAATTGCTAAAAAATATCAAGTAAGTAAAAGCACAGTCCATAAAGATTTGCAAAGCCGGTTGAAAGATATAGATAAAAATTTATTTATGGAAGTAGATAACATTTTAAAGAAACATATATATTTAAGACATATTAGAGGGGGTGAATCTACAAGAAAAAAGTATTTAAATATTAAAAAGTCATTTATCTGATTATCTTGTATAGGTATTATAAATCCTTTATTTTTATATAAAAATATGTTATATTATATAGCAATGAATATAAGAATAAAGGGGAAACGCTATGATAAATTTTGTGGTTGTAGAAGATAATAAAATGCATAGAAAAAGACTAAAAAATATAATTCTTAATTACATGATGAAAAACAAAATGGAATTTGACATAATTGAATTTGAAAAAAGCTGTTCTGAACTTGAATCATTAATGATTTCATCTGATAATAATAATATTTATATATTTGATTTTGAACTGCCTAATACGACTGCAATTGATTTATCAAGAAAATTAAGACAAACGGATTGGATAAGTCCAATTATAATATTTACAGTAAATGGTGGTATGGCATACGACACATTTAAACAAAGATTACAAATTTTAGATTTTGTTAATAAACAATATGAAGCTGAAAAAAATTTGTTTGAATTGTTTGACATTTGTTTAAAACAAATTGCTAATAAAAAGACACTGAAGTTTAAATATAAAGGTATTGATTACAATATTGATTTAAGTAAAATATTATATATTTATAGAGATACAGTCGAAAGAAAATGCATAATAAACACAATAAATAAGAAGAAATATAAAGTGATTATAAATATTACAGATTTAGCTAAAAAATTGGATAGTAGATTTAAATTCACACACAAGGCTTGTATAGTAAATACAGACAAAGTGGAAGCATTTGTTTGGAAAGATAACAAAATAATATTCGAAAATGGTGAAGAAATTTATTTTCTATCTAAAACGCATAAAAAGGAATTACAATGTATATAGAATATCTATTATCCTATTTTGTGGTTTTTATGGGCATACTTATATTCTTTCTATCATATAATAGATTAACCAATAAATTTAACAATAAAATAAAATTTAAGCATATATTGATTATATTATTATTTTCTTTGATTCAACTTTATATGGGGTTATCAAACTATAATAATTATAAAGTATTTATTAATTTATTCTTAAATATTGTTATGGTATACATAATATACAAAGATAACTTAAAAATTATTTCACTAGCAATGATATTCATATATATTATAGAAATTAGTTTAGAAATTGCATACTCTTTTATATTTGTTATTTTAGGTTTTAATACTTATACAATAACAAGCCTCAACGGATTAATTATAAGAAACTTATTTTCAATAATAGTATATTTTAACTTACTTATAATTATGTATAATTGCAAAGTTAATAAATTTTTACAAAAAATTATTAACTTAATATTAATAAAAAAAGCTAAAGTAATTAAAATTTTGTTTGTCACTCTTTATTCATTTATAATATATGTAATTTTGATACTTACTATTGAAAATAATTTTACAAATTATTATGTAAATTTAATTTCGATTGTACTGATTCTAAGTTGTGTTTCAATAGTAGTAATTTATAAAAATAAAATTGAAGATGAAGAGGAACATAAAAAAGTTATATTGCACTATATTACAAAGTATGAATTATTAATTGAAAAATATAAAATAAATAAACATGAAATGTTAAATAATTTAATTTTACTAAATAGTTATAAAGATAAAAATAGTAAAAAATATCAAAAATTAATTAATGAAATAATAAAAGAATATTCAATTAGTGGTAATGATTATAACAACATAGCACATTTGCCTTATGGCATAAAAGGCATTATTTACTACAAAATGAATAAATTAGAAACTAAAAATATAAATTTTATATTTAACTCAATAAAAGATCTTAATAATATTTTAAATGAAGACATTACGCCTGAATATCCAAAAATATGTAAACTATTAAATATTTTTTTAGATAATGCAATAGAAGCAACAATAAAAACTAGAAATAAATTTATTATGTTGGATATTTACAAAGAAAAAAATTATATAATTTTTTACATAGAAAACAGTTTTAATGATAAAATAAGTTTAAAATTTTTGAATAACAAATATTATTCAACAAAAGGAAAAAATCGTGGAATAGGTTTATTTGTAGCTAATCAGTTAAGACAGCAAACTAAAGTAATAACATACAATCAATACATAAATAGAAATAAGAATTTTGTTACAGTATTAAAAGTAAAAATACATAATTAAAAAAAATAAAACTTGCTTTTATTTATAAAAAGCAAGTTTTATATTTAAATCTACTATTATGTCTTTTAAATGTTTTTATTTAATTAAACTTTCAGGCATTTCGGCTTCATCAAACCATCCAATCCAAGATGCACCACTAGTAGTGATTGCAAAGAAAGCTCCTAATGCTGATACGATACTTGCAAATAATTTCATTTTTTACCTCCTTTCTTTATACTAAAATACTTAAACTTGTTGTTGATAATTTTTATAATTATCGTAGCTTAGTCCAAATATTTTATAGCTTATTGGCAATATTAATACAGTTTGTAATATTATTGAAAAAAACATAATATTGCATAAATCATTATTTTGTAAGAAAGTTATCAATAAAATATAGATTATAGTTGTTATAACACATAGAATTTTATGAACTTTTCTTTTTGTAGGATTAATAATTGGCTTTTTCTCAGTATCTGCTGGTGAATATATAAATATTAATATTAAACACAAAAATGACACTAAAAACATAATTTGTTTACTTATAAAAATATGTGTACAAAAATATGGGATAGTTAAAAATGACAAAATTGACCCTATCCAACATTGCCAACTTTTTTTTGCATGTAATCCAGCTCCATTTGTTCTTAATAATGTGTAAAATAACATAAACAAAGCAAATGTTTTGAAAATACCTAGTAAGTAAGCTATACCAAATATTACTAAAGTTTTTGTTATAGTCAAATAAAAAGATTCAATTCCATATTTAATTTCTTTCAATTTAATTTGATCATAATTTTTATACTTAGTTACACTATTCATTAGGTGATTTACAACTACATCTTTCACAAATCCTCCTTACAATTAAAAATATAACAAACTATTTTATTGAAAAGCAAAATAAGGACTAATAACTAAAAAAACATGTGTAAAATATCAAATTTATGTTTAAAAGCAAATAATAATACATATTAGACAATAATATTACAATAATAAACTAGATGGACAAATTTAAAAGTCATATATATTATAATCTAATCGCAGTATAAATGTCGGATTTTGACGATTAAAAAATCTTGATGTAAATTAGATAGTAGTTTAAGATAGGCTTATATGAAAAGAGGTGGGAAGTGTGAACAAAGGCAGAGTTAAATGGTTCAATAATGAAAAAGGATATGGATTTATTGAAACAGGAGAAGCATTAAATGAGGATGTATTTGTACATTATTCTGCAATTGAGTGTGAGGGCTATAAGTCATTAAAAGAAGGCGATATAGTTGAATTTACATTAATAAAAACAGCAAAAGGTAGTCAAGCAATCAATGTAAAAGAAGTCAAATTAACTACTGTATAGTAGTTTTTTTTTAATTGATGTGATAATATTATATTAGGAGGTAATATTATGAAATATTTAATTCGTGGAGAAAAAATACAAGTTACAGATTCTATTAAAAGTTATATAGAAGAAAAATTATCTAAAATGGATAAATATTTAGATAATCCTGAAAACGTTGAAGCAAAAATATTAATAAAAGTTAAAGGTGTAGAACAAAGAGTAGAAGTTACTATCCAAACAAAAGGTTATTTTTTACGAGCAGAAGAATCTCACAGTGATTTATATGCTGCCATTGATTTAATAATAGATAAATTAGAAAGACAATTTAAAAAATATAAAACTAAATTATTAGACAAATCTAGGCAGGAAAATATAAAGGAAGATTTTGATATAGACGATACAATAGAAGAAGAAATAGTAAAGAGAAAAAAAATATATTTAAAGCCAATGGATGAAGAAGAAGCTATAATGCAAATGGAATTACTAGGGCACACATTCTTTGTATTTAAAAATATAGAAACAGATACAATATGTGTCATTTATAAAAGGCATGATGGAGATTACGGATTGATTGAAACTAACTAGCACTGAAAAGTGCTTTTTTTAAATCAAGTAATATGTTAAAATAAACATTAAGGATGTGATGACATGGGATTTTTAAGTAACATATTTAATCATGAAAATAGAGAATTAAAAAAATTTGAAAAACTAGCAGACGAAATTATAGAAAAAGAAGAAGAAATGTCTAAATTAAAAGACACAGATTTTAGCAAAAAGACAGAAGAATTTAAAAGAAGACTTGATAATGGTGAAACATTAGATGATTTAATAGTTGAATCATTTGCATTAGTTAGAGAAGCTGCGTGGAGAGTTTTAAAAGAAAAACCTTATAAGGTGCAAATCATAGGAGGATTAGCTATACATTTTGGAAATATAGCAGAAATGAAAACCGGTGAAGGAAAAACATTAACTTCAACTATGCCAGCATATTTAAATTCATTAGAAGGTAAAGGAGTTCACATTGTCACTGTTAACGAATACTTATCAACTCGTGATGCAGAATGGATGGGAAAAGTTTATGAGCTACTAGGAGTAACTGTAGGAATAAACAAAAAAGATTTAACTCCACAAGAAAAAAAATTAGCATATGAACAGGACATTACATATACAACAAATAATGAACTTGGATTTGATTATCTTAGAGATAATATGGTTGTAAGAAGTGAAAACAGAGTTCAAAGAGGATTAAATTTTGCAATTATTGATGAAGTAGATTCAATTTTAATAGATGAAGCAAGAACACCATTAATAATTTCAGGCGGAGTTAGTAAAAGTGCAGATTTATATATATTAGCTGACAAAGCTGCCAAAAATCTTACATTGGATGATTATGTTATAGATGAAAAGACAAAAAAAGTTACATTAACAGAAGATGGAATAAAAAAAGCAGAAAAACTTTTAAATGTTGATAATTTATATGATATTAACAATGCAATGTTAGTACACAATTTAGATAAAGCATTAACAGCAAATTATGCATTTAAGAAAGATGTTGACTATGTTGTTGATAACGATAAAATCATAATAGTAGACGCGTTTACAGGGAGATTAATGCATGGAAGACAATATTCAGATGGATTGCACCAAGCGTTAGAAGCGAAAGAGGGAGTAACAATAAATAGCGAAACCAAAACACTTGCAACAATAACTTTCCAAAATTTATTTAGAATGTATAACAAATTATCTGGTATGACAGGTACAGCTAAGACAGAAGAAGAAGAATTTAGAAATATATATAATATGTATGTAATTGAAATTCCTACAAACAAACCTGTTATTAGAGAAGACATGAATGACTTAGTATACATAAATATAAAAGGTAAATACAACGCATTAGCAAATACAATTGAAGCCGTGCATAAAACTGGCCAACCAATTTTAGTAGGTACTGCTTCAATTGAAAGCTCAGAATTATTAAGTTCATTACTAAAAAAGAGAGGAATAAAACACGAATTATTAAATGCTAAAAATCATGAAAGAGAAGCGGAAATCATTAAAAATGCTGGCCAAAAAGGATCCGTTACAATTGCTACAAACATGGCTGGACGTGGGACAGACATTAAACTTGGCGAAGGTGTAAAAGAACTAGGCGGTTTAATGGTACTTGGCTCTGAAAGGCATGATTCAAGAAGAATTGATAACCAATTGAGAGGAAGAAGTGGAAGACAAGGAGACCCTGGTATAACAAGATTTTATATATCAATGGAAGATGACCTAATGGCTAGGTTTGGATCGGATAGAATGAAAGCAATAATGACAACATTTGGAATAAAAGAAGACCAACCGATTACTCATAAAATGTTATCCAAAAATATAGAAAATGCGCAGAAAAGAGTTGAAGGATTCAATTATGATAGAAGAAAAGCTTTGCTGGATTATGATAATGTTATAAGTAGGCAAAGAGAAATAATTTATGAAAGAAGAAATGAAATTTTAGATCAAGAGAGCATACGAGATAGAATATTAGAAACATTTAAAGAATACGTTTCTCAAGAAGTAAAAAGCCACATACCACCAGAAGACAAACTAACAATAAATGACATTGATAATATAATTGAACGATTTAATGCTAATTTATTAAAAAGTAAAAAACTAAGTAAAAAAGAATTAGAAAATAAGACAGTCGATGAAATAATAGATTATATATACAAAATAGTGGTAAAAGACTATGAAGATAAATTAAAAGATATACCTAGCGAAATACAAAGCGATTTTGAAAAAGCAATTACTTTGAGAATAGTAGACAAAAATTGGATGGAACAACTAGATGCTATGGAACATCTTAAAGAAGGTATAGGATTAAGAGGATATGCTCAAACTAATCCATTACAAGCATATGCTTTAGAAGGATTTGAATTATTTGATAACATGTTAGCTCAAATTAATAGAGAAATCACGACCTTTTTATTAAAAGCTGAAGTACGTCAAAACTTAGAAAGACATGAAAACAAAAATATAAAAACTAATGATACGAAAGAGGAGACGAAAAAAACACCTAAAAGAGTATCAAAAAAAATTGGCAGAAATGATCCATGTCCATGTGGCAGTGGTAAAAAATATAAACAATGTTGTGGTAAATAGCCCGCAAACCCCGATAAAATAAGGGGAAAAGCGAGTTTTTCTTTTTCTTGAAAATAGCACAAAATAGATTCTGGAGCCACTTTGAAGCCACTTTATTTTTAAAATGTGGCTATAATAAGAATAACCTCGCAGAAATAAATTTAAAATATGTGATATAATATTTATGAATAGGAGTGGTGTTATGATTAAACTTGAACAATATAGAGATAAATGGCTTTCAGAAAAAATGGACGAAGTAATAGGATTTTATCCTAGGGAATTTTACCCATTAGATAATTTTTCTTCTTTTAAAGTTGAATGGAACGGTTATTTGTATGCGTCGCTTGAAGAAGCATACCAAGCTGCGAGTTTTATGGGAAGCGATGAAGAATTAGTTGAAAAAGTAAAAAAATCTCATTCTGCTGACGAAGCACAAAGAATCGCATATGCTAATAGGGATAAACAAAGACCAGATTGGAATGAAGTTAAATTAGGTATTATGGAAGAATTATTGAAACTAAAAATAGAGCAAAATCCATATGTTAAGAAAAAATTATTACAAACTGAAGATTATTTGATAGTGGAAGATTCACCTAAAGATTCCTTTTGGGGATGGGGACCTAATAGGGATGGAGAAAATCAATTAGGAAAACTTTGGATGAAACTTAGAGAAGAATTAAAAAAAGAATTATAATAAAAAATAATATTTTGGAGGTAAAAATGAGTTTTATAGTGAAAACTAATATAGACCCAAAAGATTTTATTAATATTAGAAATAATTTAAATTGGAATAGTTTACCATATGATTTAGTAAAGAGAGCAATTGATGGGTCAATGGTAAATATAAGTGTTTTGAACAAGAAAACTGTATAGGAGTAGGAAGAATAGTTGGTGATAAAGTATTAAAAGGTATGCTAACTGACATAATGGTAATTAATGAATGCCAAAACAAGGGTGTAGGTAAATTAATTGTGACATCTTTAATAAGTGAATTAGAAAAACAAATAAAAGAGGGAGAATCATTTCAATTAGAAGCTAGTCCCACGGCTAATAATAGGAATTTTTATATTAAATGTGGATTGAAATATAAACCAGAAAACCAAGATGGTGTATATTTATGGATTAGGAAATAAAAATTATCATATAAAATTGGAGGTAAAATGAAAAAATATTCTTATAATATCATTAATGATGTATATAACTGGATGATATCTAGAAAAAAAGATATAGAAGTAAGAATCTTGAAAGAAAAATCACAAGCGATACAAGTTGGAGATATGATAACTTTTAATAATCAAGATATTAGTGGTAAATTTGTAAAAGTAAAGGTTATCAATAAAACTATTGTAAAAAATATAGATGAATTATTAGAAAATTTTGATGTTGAAAGAATTATGCCTGGACACTCTATAGAAGAACTTGTTGAATTGATGCAAAAAATTTATGGGGATGAACTAAATCAAAAACAAATAGTTGCCTTCGAATTTGAATATTTATCTTGTGATAGTAATGTTGAAATTATAGAATATGAAGAAAAGTATTTAGAAGATGTAAGGGATTTATTAGTGGAATTAGAAGAATATATTCTATCTATTGATAAAGACAATTTAGATCAACTTCATCCAGAGTATAGAGAAAAGATGGCTTTGTTAGATTTAGAAGAGGTAAACAATTATGAAGGGAAATGTTATTTAGCTATTGAAAATGACAAAGCAATTGGCTTAATCATGGGATGCATATTTCCTTATGATGAATATGATTATCTAGACTATAAATGCCCTAAAAG
>CALVVO010000029.1 GCA_944363885.1 uncultured Bacilli bacterium
TGAAATTTGCGTTTTTCCTTATTTATAAGGTTTTTCTTGGGGTGTTGCAATAAATCGGTATCAACCAGTTAATACTTGTTTTTGGGAACGTTTTTTCTAAATTTTCTATTTTTTCACTTCCTTTTCTAAAGTCTCCAGCACATATAATTATAACAGGACTTTTCCCTGCTTCTTATTATAATTTTTATATTATTTTAATTAATAATTTTTTAAGAATATTTGAAAATTATCTAAAATTTCTTCTTCACCTTCTAATTCATCTATATTATTCTTCATATTCTTTTACTCTAGTATTAACACCATCAATAACTTTGTATTCTCTATGCTTATTTTTATTTATTTTTCTTAGTATTTCTTTTTCTAAATCAATGTGCAATATTTCAGACAAACCTAAAAGATATATTACAACATCAGCTATTTCTTCACCAACATCATCTTTCTTTTTGCGCCACGCTTCATATGCTTCTGCCATCTCTCCATATGTTAAACAAAATTCTTTATTAATATCAGTGACATTAAAACCTTTATCTAATTTATTTTGATATACATCTTTTTGTATTTTATTTAAATCTATCATTTATTTTACCTCCAATACTGTTTTTATTATTTTTCTAACTTTAATTATTCTATCTTGCATAAATTCAGGATGATCCTTAAACCATTTAATATTAAGTGGTGAAGGATGTGGCAATACAATTGCTAACTTACCATTGATATAATTATCTTTAAAAATTAATTCATTAAAATCATCTTTTGGAAAGAATGTTTTAGCTGATTTAACACCTATTATTACATATATTTCATTATTAATAAGTTCAAGTTCTTTCTTTATCCATGTTTCATAACAAATTTTAGGTGGCATTCTATCATTTCCATTTTTGTCTTTACCAGGATAACAATGCGCAAGTGCAGCTATATAAAAATTATCTGGGTTATAAAACTCTTCATCTGATATTTGATACCACTCATATTTTAATTTTTTACCACTTTGATCTGTAAATGGTTTTAAGGTTTCATGAACTGTCGCTGAAGGTGCTTGACTTATTTGCACTATTTTAGAATTAACATTACCTAAAAAAATAGGATGAGGTTCAAAACCGAATTTTTCTTTGCATAATTTACATTTTTCTAAATTCCTTATTAATTCATTTAATTCGTTTTCCATTTAACTTCTCCTTTACAACTTCAATTTTAATAAGGTGCTACAATTTAATCTATTTATATTATACCTATTTAATAAAATCGGCTGGGGTTAAACGTCGGTATCACCTTATTAATTCTCTTACTAAAAAGACTTAAAAATATGTTATTTTTATCGTTTTTACTCAATTTTAATCAATTTTCACATAAAACATGTAAGATCTAAAATCTCACATTTCCTTTATTTATAAGGGTTTGTGTAAGGGGTTGCAATAAATCGGTATCAATCAATTGATATTCGTTTTATTAAACACTTTATCTTGATTTTCGTTCATTTTAGTCACTTCCTTATTACTTTTCTTTATCTATTTTTTCTTATATTTTTGTCTTCATTAAATTCTAAATACTTTTCTTTTGTAAGAACATATTCAAAATCTTCTACTAGTTCATCAACAAAAGTATATTGTACCATACGAGTTCTATTTAACCTTTCAAAACCTAATTTTTCCATTATTCTCCAAGATGGTTCATTTACAATAGCTGCTCCAGTAATAATTTCTTTAATTTCACATTTTAAAAACATGTAATCTATCATTCCTTTAGCAGCTTCGGTAGCATATCCTTGCCCTTGATATTTCGGATCTATTAACCACCCAACGCCCCTTATACTAGGATTATCAATAGAATCATCTTCTACATTTCTCTCGTGACAAGAAAGACGCCCAATACATTCACCAGTTTCTTTTAAAAATATGCTCCATCTAAATACATCTTTATCATTAGCATGCTTCATATCTTCTTCATAATATTGTTTTTGTAGATTCCAATCTAATAATTTTTCTCTAAATCTTTGTGGTACAGTCAAAAAAAATTTATTAACTTCTGGAATCATTAATATTTTCCATAAATAATATTGTTCATCCATGGTTTGTGCTTTTAATACTAATCTGTCGGTTTCTATTGTAGAACTACCTAAATATCTCATATATATACCTCGCTTTTTCGTTCTTAATATTATATCATATATTCTTTAATTATTTATTCATTCGCTTTCGTATTTCATAATTACTTCTAATTTTTTATCTTCATAAACTATAACAGAGTCAAGATATTTGATGACAACTTTCCTACTTAATTCTTTAATTTTTTTGTCATCTAATTTCTTTAAATTTATTTGATTTAATACTTCTTCAAGTAAATTCTTTTTTCTAAAAGTGCACTTTGTACAATTTTTTTACTTATGCTGTTTCTACAATAATAGTATTCGTCTTTTTACCTTTAACTAACACCATAGCGCCTTTACATCTTAATTACTATGTTTTTACACTATTTTTGTAAATTGTTTCAATACCACTAAAATAAATCATATCACTATTTACTTCAGTAACATATTTGTATTATATTTTTTTATATTTACCTAAATTTTTTTAAACTCATAGTATAAGCTTTTTCAATATTTTCAAGTTTTGCCCCATCAAAATGATTTTGCCAAACATCTTCAGTAATACATTGTACCCCTAAACTTTTTAACTCAAATGAAGAATAAATAACTACTCCATCATTTTCTTTATGCGTTAACATATAAATTATTTCATAAGTTTTCTTCATTATTATATTCATTTCTTCATCATAATTAATTCCACTACCAATAACATAATATTTAGACAAATCTACATTAGAAAAATTATTACTATATATTCCGTCCCTATTTTCACTTTGAAAGCCATATTCATCATCCACCATATTTGATATTAATCTTATGATAAATTTTTGATTAAAATTAAATTAATGTATACAAGACTTCAAAAAATTTAAATTTGCCAAAGGAGTTCCAAGTATAGGTGGATGAATTGCTACAACTTTATGAATTGCTGGGTAATTAGTTAATGATAACCCAATTAACCCTCCATAACTATAAGTAACAATATCTACATCAGTTAAGCCTGATTTTTCAATACAAGCATTTAAACTGAATTTATATCACTTTTAAGGCAATGCGAAATAGGATATTCATAAGCCCAGCTTCCATCAAAAAAAGAACGTGATGTATCAAAAGTCAAACCCAATTTTTCAACTATATGAAATCTATGTTCCATTTGACCACCAATATAAATAACGGGTCTATTAATAGAACTATAGTTTTGCCAATCAAAATATAAACTTCCCAAATAATCATAATTATATTTAGTTTTTCCATTTTTATAATTTACCATAATAATCTCAATTTATATATACAACCATTGCAATAAAAACTATTATAACAGAAGAAATAAAATTAACCAAATTATTATCTACACAATTGTATCCCGATATTTTAATGGAATTTAAACCACAACATACTCTTTTTTCAACAATTTTTTTGCATTTTGAACAATAATATTTAACTTGCAACAAAGATCCTAAAACTGAATCAATAATTGTTTGAAAAAAAATCAAAGAGAATGAAATAATAAAATAATTAAATCCAAATTTAAATTTTAAATACATAAAAAGTGAAATTATAAAAGCAAAAATCATTGATGACATTGTTCCTAAAAATGAAACACCTCCAGATATTCCTTTTGGTATTTTTTTAAATTTTACAATATCATATGTGTTTTTCTTTGTTAAAACACCAATATCAGAAGAAATTGAATCAATAAATGCACCACTTATAGATATCAAGCTAATAATTAATAAGCTCAAATCCCCGATTATTCCATAAAAAATAACAAATAGTGTGCCTATTGAACCATTGACAAGTATTTGCAAATAATTCTTTTTTTCTAATTTATTATTAATTTTAAATCTTACTTTTTTATAAAAAGAAATTATAAAAATAGTAAAATATTCAAATAATAGAAATAATAAAGCACTACTCCCGCCAAAAAAAGAATAACAAAAAACCATAAACATCGATATCAATGAACCTGTATAATCTATTGCTCTAAAATAAAATACCACCAAAAAAATAATAATTGATATAAACAAACTAATAGAAAAAAATGCAACATTAAAATATATCAACAAACAACTCACCAGCATAGACATAAAAACAATAAAAATATTGTCTAAACCATTAGAAACCAATTCAAATATTGACGTAATCATAGAAATCAAAAATATATACATTAATGTTAAATTAACATTATAAAAATAATTAAATACAACTAATGAAATAAAAGAAGCAAAAAGACACGCAATAAAACCATTCAAAGTTTTATCTTTATAAATTTTTAGTGATTGAAAATTTGAACCAATTAAAGAGGCAAAACCATCTCCAAAAGTAAGACAAAAAATACTTATACCACTACAAATATAATATTTTGGAAATAAATAAACAAAAAACATAACAAAAAAAATAGCTAAAGCAAAATAAATAGTTCCGTAATGATTTTTTTCTATCCTTTCCACACTTTTATAAATATTATATTTATAAGACAATATATTTAATATTAAAAAAATAATTGGTACTATAAATTGATGTACTGTATTTTTCATAAATATATCTATTAAAACCCACACAAAGAATAAACAAATATGTATAAACTTTCTAGAAGTTTCCAAATTATACTTTCCTTTAATTAATGGCCCAAGTACAAAAATCAATAAAAAAATATATATAAATATGAGTAAATATCCAACAAATATCAACACCTTCACCACCTTTTTCCATATTCATATACAAATTTTATGAATGCATATAAGGCCTATTTTTCATTGTTTTTTGAAAATAATCTTTACTTAATTTATTTGTAATATCTTCATATTCAGAACTGCATTCATAATAACTTTTAAGCCAATCACTATTAAAAATATAATCAGAAAAATGAGATTTAAATTCCTCTAAACGTTCTGTTAAAACTGAAATATCTATTTTACCTAATTTATATTCTGTTAATAAATAATTTAAATATAATTCTACTAAATAATTAGAAACATCATTAATAATTTTAATATCTTTAGGGCAAATGCTTTTATGAACACTAAACTTATCTAATATCATCAAAAATTTAACCGCATAATCAAATGAAGAATAAGAAGACAAAAATTGCACAAGTCCTAGTAAATTATTAGATCCATACATTTCTTCCATTCGTTGTTTTCCAACCATAAATTCCAACTTTTGAGCAATATTTGCTTCTTTTCCATATGATATAGAATTACAAAAATATCTAAAAGCCAATAAATCAGTATATCCTTCGTTTAACATAAGTCCAATATCACCATGTTTATTATAAAGCCAAAAACCACTTCCATACATTTCTCCATCTACTTTAAACGAACTAAATGCATGAAAAAGTTCATGATAAATACAATCACTAATCGGCAAGGAAACTTTTATTTCATGAGTTGATATATTATAATAACCTTGAACACCTAAAAGTATTGAAAATAGCAACGGCATCTTCTTTATTCTTAAGCTTTTTAATTTTTCATCTAAACCATTAAAATATACAACATCCCGGGTTTTATTTAAAAAATTACACAAGAAATCATTAAAAACATCATTTAAATTTCCCGCTTGTTCATTCGTATGAGCACTCAAAGGCCCAGTATTTGCAAAATTATCTAATGCCACAACAGCGTTCTCATACAATCTACTATCTAATTTATATTCTCCAATCGACTCCATAACTGTCCTCTTTATAAGAGAATATACTAACATAAAAATAATAAAAATTAAAGTAAAATTTTATAATTTATTAACCATTTTAAGCCAATCTACTGTATCTTTTATAGTTCTTGACAATTCTCTAGGTTTAAAATTTAGTTCATTTTTAGCTTTTAAATTAGAAAAATTAGAATTTGTTTTTAAAGTATAAAGAGAATATTTAGTAAAAAGAGGCGTTTTCCCCATTAAATTATAGTAAAATTCACAGAACGGTGCTCCAAATAATGCCAAAGAAAAAGGTACAATTTTCACTTTTTTTAAATTTATATAATCACTTACAATATCACATATTTCTTTAATCGACGCATATCTATTAGAAACAATATAACACTCGCCTTTTTTTCCTTTATTTATTGCTTTTATAACAGCATCACTAACATCTCTTACATCAACAAAATTATATCCTCCATCAACCACGTAATGTAAAGATTTATTAGCAACTTTCATAATTAAATTTGTTAAATGAGTGTTGCCATAATCATTTGGTCCAATAATACCAGATGGATGCAAAACAACCAAATCTAAATTTTGTTTTTTTGACATATTCAAAAGTCTATTTAAAGCTTCAGATTTACTTTTTGCATAAAAGCCTTCCACCTCATCAGGATTAAATTTACTACTCTCAACAATCACACCATTATCTTTAGGTTCTTTAATCACATGTACAGTACTTATATAAATAAGTCTGGCATTTTTTTCTATGCATTTCTTTGCAATATTTATAGCCCCATTAACATTTACATCAAAAACTCTTTTATCATATTTATTTTTAATATAAACAATTGCTGCACAATGAATACAAATAACCTTAGCATTTGAAACATCGAAAATACTTTCAAGACTATTTATATCAGTTACATCTCCTAAGTAAATATTACAATTTAATCCATTTAAAGAATCCACATTGCTAGTACTCCTTACAAGAGCGCGCACTTCATCATCTTTTTCAAGCTTAATATCTCTAATTATATTATTGCCTAAAAAACCATTCGCACCAGTTATAATATAAACTTTTTTCATCTAAACACCTACCATATAAATATTATAACAAAAAAAAGAAAACTAAGAAATTATCTTAATTCTCAATATTTAATAAATTGTAAATAAAATTTAATGCTTCATCTTGTCTCAATCCATCATGACCTTTAAGCGGTTCGTAATGTAAAAATACTTCAATATCATTATAATTATCAACATTTTTCATATTTTCTATCTTTTGTAAAAATGGAACTAATTGCATTTCATTATCAACATTTGAACAAACATTAACATGAAGATATATTTTAGGAACATAATTATTTTTTATAAATGCATCTACCACATTAAATCTTTCTGGATATTTCAAAGCCATAGCTACATTATCAAAGCAAAGCTCTATAACATTATCAACAGCTTCAACAAATGCCCAATTAGTGACATCTAACTGTGTATTATCGGCAACTACTCGTGATCCTTTCAAATAAATACCCATAATTATAGATAAAAAGCCTCCAGCAGAAGTGCCATATATTATAGTATCCTTAAGTTTAATATTCATCTTATTAATAAGAGTTTTTAATATTAAACTACTGTTTTCTAAATAATAATTTTCATTTTTCCCTATTCCCCAACCAATAGATAAATCGCCTACATACAAAGTTGGATCCATGACAAATATTGAAGAAGCTTTTAAAATATTTGCCCAACTATGTCTTTGAAAAACAGGTACACTAACATTACCACCAGCAACTGCTCCATTATTAAAAACAACAAGCTTATTATTATTAGATTTAAAATTAATCAAGTATTCATACTTAACATTCTCTTTACTAACAGACAAAATATACATGCAATCACTTTTAGCAACGTAACTTCCAAGTTCAGAATAATCAATAGATACAACCGGATACGGAAGAACCTGAAATTTTGATTTTAAATTGTTTTCATTTATTACAGACTCTATAATAGCAAGCGTATTTGAAACTTCACTATCAACATCAAATTCATTCCCTACATCAATATTTTTTTTATTTCCATAATTTAAAACATAATCAAACATTACATTAGCTAAATTACTTTCATTATAATCAATAATGTTACCACAATCATGCTTATCTACTAATTCTTTAGCAATACCAACATCAGTAGATATAATTGGAGTATTTAAAATTACACTTTCAGCCAATGCTAAACTAAAACCTTCACTTAAAGAAGTCAAAACACTAGCAGCACTATTCTTAACATAAGGATATGGATTATCTATAAAACCTAATATTTTAACATTATCACATAATAAATTCTCATCAATATAGTTTTGTAGAATTTTTCTATTTTCCCCTTCACCTAATAAATACACATTAAAATCATTAGTTTTTTCTTTAAGCAACTTACAAGCTTTTAATAACAAAATTTGATTTTTATTATCATCAAGTCTCCCCAAAGTAACAAAAGTTGCTTTATCAAAACCAGGAACTTTTTTCTTCACTCATTTGGAGAATTTTTTGAGTATCTACCGAATTTGGTATCTTAATTACATTTTCAAAAATTCCAAACAAATTATAAAGTGCTTTTCTAACAGATTCCGAAATAACAACTATACTATCAAACTTATTAAATACATTTTTTTGCATTTCAAACTCTTGTTTAACAACATTATATTCCTTAGAATCAACATTAAATTTGGTATAATCAAGTTCACTTAAATCTCCTCTAACCCAAACCACTTTAGGCATATTTTTAATATACGAAGCAAAATAAGAAGGTGCATTATGATTACATGCAATAACACAATCATACTTGTTATTAATAATTCGATTAAATTTAATCGGATTAGCTAATAAATAATAGTAATAATCTAAAGCCTTCTTTTCATTAAATTTTTTACTCGTATAATCTATTAAAGAATCTAATATATTAATTTTATCATTTAAGATATTAGTTTCAGAATTTTTAAATAAAGGTAGTACATCAATTATATATTTATTAGTATCAATTCTATTAATTATATCAGCTAAAGACTTTTCAGTTCCATAGCCATATGACATACTCCATGTTATAAATAATAATCTCTTCATATTATCTCACTCCCATTTTTATAATATGAAAAAATTGAAAAGTAAACTGATTATTTATAATAAATTAAATATCAAATAGGCGTAGCAATTAAAACAATTTCAGTTGGAAAAATATTATTACCATAATTTCTTAAATAAAAATTATATTCGCCATTAAATTCATCAATGATTTTAGGAATTCTCCACAAATCCTCATTATTATGATACACAGAAATTAACAAAATAGGTTTATCATTAATAATATGATTTTTGCATCCAAGTAAAGCATTATATTCTTCCCCTTCAATATCCATTTTAATCATATCTATTTTTTCAGTTATATCATCATCGAGACTAACAATCAAAACTTCAACATTTCCATTGTTAACAAGTTTATTAGTAGAAGCGTCTATAAGTTCATTTGTAAAATAACCAATTCTACTATTATTAGAAACAGCTTTATTTAAATAAATAATATTATCATATTTATTTAAATTTTCTTTTACAGTAGCCATAGACTCAGTAGTCATTTCATAACAATAAATTTTTTTATATCTTTTATAAGAAGTTATAAAATCTAATGTAGTATCACCAGTATATGCTCCAACATCAACAAACACTTTATCTTCAAAAGAAGGTATTAAATCCAAATCAAAATAATGTAAAAAAGTTTTATTCATTGATTCACTCAAAGTTTTAAAGTCATAACAATACCAATTATTTAAAATAGCAAACAACAACTTTTTAGAACTATAATCATTTAATTTATTATAAAGCCAAATATAGTCATCAATATGCTCTTTTAAACTCTTAGCTTTTTCATAGATTTCAGTGTAATCATTATTAGATACATCAAGAGTTCCCCAATAATTAAGTTCATTCAAAAAGTTCTGAATAGATTTTTGAGTATCAGGATGAACTTTAGCAAAATATTTTTTAATATTAAAAAATATTTCTTCAACACTCATATTTTTAATTTTATTTACTAATTCATAAAAATCAAAATCAACTTTATTCATTAAATTCACCTAATAAAAAAAAAAAAAAAAAAATAAAAAAAGTAATAAAAAGAGAAGA
>CALVVO010000030.1 GCA_944363885.1 uncultured Bacilli bacterium
AAAGGAATGTGATAATATACTAGTCAGTATTAAATGCAAAATCTCTCTTGTAACTGACTATATATATCATACAAGGTTTTATGAAAGAATATTTAGTGCTTAAAAATGTTAGTAAGAATGTTAATGGAAATTATATTTTAAAAAATATAAATTTGAAAATTAATAAAGGAGAAATAGTTGGAATTGTTGGTTTAAATGGTTGTGGTAAAACAACATTATTAAAATGTATTTTAAATTTTGTAAATTTTGATGGAAAAATTTATATTAATAGTGAGCAAAATAATTTTTTAATTAAAACTGGCTTTTTGATTGAAAATCCAAATTTATATTTAAATTTAACAGGTGAAAAAAATATTTCTTTTTGGCTAAGTTTTTTTGATGACAAAGATATGAGTTACGTGAATAAACTTTGTTCTTTATTTAATTTGAATTTAAGTAAAAAAGTTAGAAAATATTCTTTGGGAATGAAACAAAAATTAGGATTGGTTTTGTCTTTAATTAATAAACCAGAGTTATTAATATTGGATGAACCAACTAATGGATTGGATATAAAAAATGTAATAAATTTACGAAATTTACTGATTAATTTAGATGAGACAACTATTTTAATTTCTTCTCATGATATAAATGAGTTATCAAAAATCTGTGATAGATTAGTTTTAATAAATAACGGGAAAATAGTAAAAATAATAAAAAAATGTGATTTTCCTATTTATCGTGAAAAAAAATTAGTTGATATTTTGGAGAATGATTATGCTTAAGTTAATTAAGATATTGTTAAAAAGAGAAATAAAAAAAAGTTATTTTATTTTGTTTTTGATAATAATAACTTTATTTTCATTAGTTGTTTGTAGTGTTTCATATAAAAATTATAAATTTAGTGAAAAAGAAACTATTATAATTGATGAGAAGTTAAGTGAAGAAGAATATTATATTCAATATCCTAATGGTCTATATGATAAATATTTATCTAATTATGAACTATATATCAAAGAAAGTACTAATAAAGTTAAGTTAAATAATTTATATAATGATAGTAAACTATTTTTGTTTGAAAATGTTTATAAGGCTCAAGTTTTTTTATCTATTATTTCAATTATTATTGGTTCTGTTATAATGTTAAATGAATATAAAAATGGAACTATAAAAATGTTTCTTAATAAAGGGCTTTCCAGATTTAAAATATTTATGTCGTTTTTAATATGCTGTTTAATTTTATTAGTAATTTTAAATTTATTTTTGTTTTTTGTATATACGCTGTCGTTAATAATGGTAAGCCATTCTCTTGAATTGTTTAAATTGAAAATACCTACTATTTTGAATGATGAGATAGTGTATGTAAATTATTATCTAAAATCTTTTAATAACTATTTGATTAACATGTTACCTATTATTTTTATTGGATTATTTTCATTTTATTTTTCTATTATATGTCTAAATCGTTTAATGGTTATTAGTGTTTCATTTTTTTTAAATGTTTTTGGAATAGTTATTTTTCAGTGGCTACTAGAAAATAAAATACGTTTTTTGATGTATACTTTTTTACCTTATTTAGATTATACAATTTTTAATGATAGATTGAATATAATTTTGTTTAATATGCAATATGGAACAAATTTGTCTTTGTGTAATGGAAATTTTATTTTGATGATTACTTTATTAATTATGTTTATTTTGTCGGCAATTGCATTTATAAAAAGAGATATAAATTAAAAAGAGTTATAAAACTCTTTCACATAGGTCCTCATATTTTCTTCCATGAGGTATAATTTTAAAAATTCTGGTATTTTCGTCTATTATGTTAATTTTTATATCTAATCTATTTTTAGGAAGTTTGTCTTCAATCAAATCAGACCATTCTATAATGCAAACACCTTTTTTATTAAAATATTCAGTGAGCCCAATATCTTCTTTCATCTCAGTTAATCTGTAAACATCCATGTGAAATAGTTTCGTTTCTCCTTCATATTCTTTTATAATTGTAAAAGTTGGTGAAGTAATGTTGTCTTCTATTCCCATTGATGCAGCAAATGCTTTTGCAAATACTGTTTTTCCGCTTCCTAAGTCTCCTTGTAAACAAATAACCATATTTGGAAATTTTTCACTTTCTATATTCTGAGCTAATTCTATAGTTTCTTCCTCGTTATTTGTTGTTATTTTGTATTCCATAAAATCACCACAATTTCATTGTATCATTAAAAATGTATGATGGACAATATATTTTTTATTCTTTACATATAAAATTATGTTATTCGCCTTTTCGTGGTATAAAAGACTACATATTATACAGTAGGAGGTATTTTATGTATTTTGATGAAAGAGAAAATTACTTAGATTATATTGGTGAATCAGTGAATAATTATGTTGAGGTAGAAGATAAAGATCATAATGAGCTTAATAACCATGAGACATATCATTTTAAAAATAATAAGATTTATGATATTAATAATATTAATATCAATAATTATAGAGATAATATGTCAGTTGATTTGAGTTTACCAAAAGATGCATTAAATAAAGGTGGAATATTTAAAAATATTTATGACCCATATAAAAGTTATGTTTATAAAGTGGTTGTTAGTGGTGAAAGAGATGGATTATTATTGAAAATTCAAGAGTTAACTTTTGCCATGAAAGATTTGGGATTGTATTTAGATGTTTATCCGAATAATACGGAAATTTTTGATATTTTTAAAAGCTATGAAAAAGAATTAAAAGAATTGAAAAAAACTTATGAAAGTAAATACGGCCCTTTAAATTTATTTGATGTTGAGGGTGATAAATATGAATGGTATTTAAATCCATGGCCATGGGATAAAGGGGGTAAATAGTATGTTTAAATATGAAAAAATGTTAGAATATCCTATAAATATAAGAAAAAAAGATTTGAGAATGGCAAAATTGTTAATGGCTCAGTTGGGAGGGCCGGATAGTGAACTTGCAGCATCCTTAAGGTATTTCTGTCAGAGATATACGATGCCAGACGCTAAAGGTAAAGCTTTGTTAACTGATATTGCTACTGAAGAATTCGGTCATATTGAAATGATTCAAACTATGATTTATCAATTGACTAAAGATGCATCATTAAAAGAATTAAAAGATGCAGGGCTTGATAGTTATTTTGTTCAACATAAAAAGGGAATTTATCCTGTGGATGCAAGTGGGGTTCCATTTACTGCTTCTTATTTTCAGTCAACTGGAGACCCAATAGTTGATTTGCAAGAAGATATGGCGGCTGAAGAAAAAGCAAGAGCAACATATGAAAATTTAATGGATTTAACTGATGACGCAGATTTACTTGCACCTTTGAGTTTTTTAAGACAAAGAGAAGTTGTACATTTTAATAGATTTAAAGAGTTACATGATGAGTATAAGAAAAATGGATTAAAATAAATGTAATACTATAGTTTTTGCTATAGTATTTTTTTGACTTAATGAATTATATATTATATAATTTTTTTGTTGGTGAATTGTATGCTAGAATTAAAGAATATAAGTTATAAGATAGATGACGAATTTATTTTAAAAAATATTAATTTAGAAATAAAAGACCATGAATTTGTTTTGATTACCGGGCCTAATGGTAGTGGCAAAAGTACGTTAGTTAAAATTATTATGGGATTAATTAAACCAACCAGTGGTTCTATTTTGATTAATGGCTATGATATAACTGATAAAAGTGTATATGAAAGGGCAAAAATGGGCATTACTTTTACTTTTCAAACGCCAGTGGTTTTTAAAGGTCTTACTGTAAGAGATTTACTTTGTATAAGTAGAGACTATTATTATGATGATTATATAGGAAAAGAATTGCTTAGAAAAGTTGGACTTTGTGCGAAAGAATATTTGGATAGAGAAGTAAATAATAGTTTAAGTGGCGGTGAGCTAAAAAGAATAGAACTTGCTTGTGCGTTAGGCAAACAGGGAAGTTATATTTTATTTGATGAACCAGAAGCAGGAATTGATTTGTGGAGCTTCGAGGATTTAACTAACATTTTCAAAAGCATGAAAAGGTTTAAAAAAAGTGGAATGTTAGTTATTTCACATCAAGAAAGATTGTTTAATTTGGCTGATAGAATTGTTATTATTGAAAATGGAACTATAAAAGAAATTGGAAGTAAAAATAAAATTAGTAAATATTTAAAAAACTCTAAATGTGAAAAATGTATGAGGGATTGTAATGAATAAAGATGATAAAGATGTTCTTTTTAATATTCTAAATGAAGAAATTAGTGACGATAGTATTCATAATATAAGAAAAAATGGTAAAACAGTTAGTCGACATGATTCGGATGAAATAAGTATTGTGTCTAAAAAAGAAAAACAGGGTATAGAGATTTATGTGAAGTCTTCAGTTAAAAATCAAGTCGTTCAAGTACCAGTTTTGTTAACTACTGAGGGATTTACAGATGTGGTTTATAATGATTATAATGTGAGCGATAATGCTGAAGTTACCATAGTTGCTGGATGTGCAATTCATAATGATTGTGAAATTACTAGTATGCATTCAGGTGTTCATACATTTAATATTGGTAAAAATGCAAATGTAAAGTATGTAGAAAAACATTATGGATGTGGGCAAATTGATTCTAATAGAATTATAAATACTGATACAATAATAAATTTAGGCAAGGGCTCAAGTTTAGTTATTGAAACAGTTCAAATTAGTGGTGTAGATAAGTCTATTAGAAATACAGTTGCTATTTTGGATGATGAAAGTAGGCTTGAGATCACTGAAAAATTAATGACTGCTTCAAATGATAATGTTTTGTCTTCTTATAAAATCACTTTAAATGGTTTAAATACTAAAGCCAATTTAGTTTCAAGAAGTATAGCTAAAAATAATAGTTGTCAAGAATTTGTAAGTGAATTAATTGGAAAAAATAAATCTTTTGGTCATATTGAGTGTGATGCTATTATAATGGATAATGCAAAAGTTTCATCTACTCCTAAAATTATTGCTGATAACGTAGATGCTGAACTTACTCATGAGGCTGCTATTGGGAAAATTAGTGGAGATCAAATTTTAAAATTAGAAACTTTAGGTTTGACAAAAGAGGAAGCTGAAGCTGAAATAATTAAAGGTTTTATGAAATAAGATATATTGTTAAAAATATATCTTTTAATTTGATAATAAATTATCACATAAGTTATTAATTAATTTTGAAATTTCTTCTGGAGAGTTTTTAAATTTATCATCTATCCATTTTTCTATTATTCCAATGCTACCGAAAGCAAAAAAATTAAAGATATAATCAATTTGATCTGTTGAAAACTTTGTTAATTTATTTTTCCATTCTGTAGCACTTTTTATATAACCCAAATACACAATTTTTTTAATAAATTCTTTGTTCCCATAAGGTCCAAATAATACTTTACACGCGTTTTGGTTTTCATAAATTATTTTTATCATGCTATCAATGAAGGGTTTTATGCTTTCATCATTTTTAATTAAATCAATACTTTTTTTTATGTTGTTGTATAGCTCCAATTCTATTTTTTCTATTAAATCATATATATCAACATAGTATTTATAAAATGTAGCACGATTAATATCAGCTAAATTACATAGTTCTGTAACAGTTATTTTGCTTATTTCTTTTTTCTCCATAAGTTTTAACATACTGTCTTTAATTATTTTTAAAGTATATTTTGTTCTTCGATCAATTTTTTCCATTTTTTCTCCTTGGTTTTATACAAATTTATTGATATTTGTCTATTATTAAACACTTTATTTGTAAAATGATTATTGTAAAAATGTTATATTAAAAGTATAATTTAATATGTAAAGTTAGTCAACACTTTGTTGATTATTGTGAAAGGAATGTGAAATATGTTTGATAAATTAAAATTATTATTTAAGTCTAAAGCGGATTTGCCTTGGTTTAAATACTATGGAAAAATGCCTAAAAGACTTAAGTATTTTGAAGGTAGTTTGTATGAGTATATGGAAAATACGGCTGTAAAATATCCTAATTACTGCGCGATCGAATTTTTTAATAAAAAAATGAATTATAAGACTTTATTAGATGAAATAGATGGAGTTGCTTTAAGTTTAATTGAAGATGGAGTTAAGGAAAATGATATTGTTA
The DNA here is from genome assembly GCA_944363885.1 of uncultured Bacilli bacterium. GTDB lineage: Bacteria > Bacillota_I > Bacilli_A > RF39 > UBA660 > CALVVN01. The sequence goes on from CALVVO010000030.1 coordinate 6,093, forward strand.
CAATTTGTATGGCTAATTCTCCTGAAGCGGTAGTTGCATTTTATGCTGTTAATAAAATAGGTGCTGTATCTAATATTATTCACCCTTTGAGTAGTGAAAATGAAATTAAAAATTTTATAGAAAATACTAATTCTAATGTGGTTTTTGTTTCTGATATTTTATATGATACTATGATTAGTATTTGCAATGATTTGAAAATTAAATCTGTTGTTGTTTGTCCTCTTTCAAACAAGATGGACACAGTTCATAAGCTTTTATATAATGTGTTTAAAGCACCTAAGTTGAGTGACTTACCTGAAAATTTTATTTTATATAATGAATATATGACAATTTCTTTAGATACCTGCAAAACCGTTCATAGAAACTATGATGATGATGCTGTAATTTTATATAGCGGTGGTACAACTGGCAGGCCTAAAGGGGTAGTTTTAAGTAATTTGTGTTTTAATTCAATACCTTTGCAATATTCTCATGTTATTGAAGCTCATCCGGGTGATTCTATTTTGAGTTATTTACCTATATTTCATGGATTTGGTTTGTGTGTTTCTATTCATACTCCATTAACTTATGGAATGAGATGTGTTTTGGATCCTAAAATAGATGTTAAAAAAATTAACAATATTTTAAAAAATAAAAAGATTAATTTTTTGCCTGTTATTCCAGCTCTTTTAAATGTTATGATTAAAGATAAAACTTTAAGTAAGAATACATTTAAAAATTTGAGATATATTGTTAGCGGTGGGGATTTTTTGAGTTTAGAATTGAAACAATCTGCAGAAAAGTTTGTTAGGAATCATGGGTCAAATGCTAATATAATTGTTGGATATGGTTTGACTGAAGCTATGGCTGCTGTCTGCGCTAGTATTGAACCAAATTATAAGAGTAAGAGTGTTGGTGTTCCGCTACCCGATAATCGTTATAAAGTAGTAAAAAATGATACACATATTCCTTGTGATAAAAATGAAGTCGGTGAGATATGTTTGGCTGGACCTAGTTTAATGAGTCGTTATTATAAAAATGAAGAAGAAACTTTTAAAACTTTGCAAGTTCATGATGATGGAATTTTGTGGCTGCACACGGGGGATTTGGGATATGTTGGTGATGATGATGTATTATATTTTGAAACTAGGAAAAAACGAGTGATTATTTCTAATGGTTTTAATATATATCCAAATTATATCGAAGAAGTTTTAAATAAACATCCTTATGTTGAAACATCAATTGTGGTTGGCCAAAAAGATAAGGCGAGGGCTCAGGTTGCAAAAGCAGTTATTGTTTTAAAAGATGATGTTGCTGAATCAGAAAAAGTCAAAACTGAAATAAAAGATTATTTGAAAGAAAATATTAGTAAGTATGCAGTTCCTAAAATATATGAATTTACTAAGGAATTACCTAAAACTAAAGTGGGTAAAGTTGATTTTCAAGCGCTAGAGTAAAAAAGCGTTTTGAACTTTTTCTTTTTTTTGGTAGAATATTTTGGAGGGATGATTATGTATACATTATTTATTGATACTCATAGTAGCAAAATATGTTTGGCTTTGTATGATGGCAAGACTCTTATAAAAAGAGAGAAAGAGAGTTTAGAAGGCCATTCTATATACGTTGTTCCAATGTTAAAAGAGTTGATGGAGAAAAGTAATATTTCTTTCAGCGATATAAGAGAAGTTGTCGCTGTTAATGGCCCCGGAAGTTTTACTGGAATTAGGATCGGTCTTAGTGTTGCAAAAGCAATATGTTATTCGTTAAATAAACCAATATATATAATATCTAGTTTAGCGTCAATGTTAGTAAGTTATGAATCTATTGATTATAAAATGGCCATTATACCTGATAATAAAGGATTTTATGTTAGTGTTTTTGATAAAGATAATAATTCTGTTGTGGATGAAAGATATCAGGAAAATATTGATGAGTATTTGTTTAAATATAATAAAGTAGATGGAGTATTAGACGTCAAAAAAGTTATTGATTATGCTTTGATGGGGGAACCTGTTAATGTTTTTAAGGTTAAAGCTAATTATGTTAAAATAATTGAGGTTATGAATGATAAAAAGTAAACAAATTAAAGAGTATGAATTTGAACTTGATTATTTTATTGATGAAAGTGTAGTTGGTTATTTAAAATATGAAGTTACTTATGAAGTTGTAAATGTTACTGATGTATTTGTTGATGATAAATATAGAAGGCAGGGTATTGCAACGGAACTTTTTAATTATTTATTTAATAGTGTTAAACCAGAAAAATTTATGTTAGAAGTTAATAAAAATAATTTAAGTGCAATAAATTTGTATAAAAAATTTGGATTTGTTACTATACATGTAAGAAAAAAATATTATAAGGATGGAGATGCGTTGATTATGGAGTCAAAAGTGCGTAAGGATGTTTATATATTGGCAATAGAATCTTCTTGTGATGAAACAAGTGTAAGTATTGTAAAAAATGGGAATGTAGATGTTGCAACTACTGTTAATTCTCAAATAGACGTTCATAAAAAATATGGCGGGGTTGTCCCTGAAGTGGCGTCTAGAATGCATTTAGAAAATATTACTTTTGTTCTTGATGAGACTTTATCTAAAGCTGATATGAAACTAGAAGATATGGATGCATTTGCATGTACTTACGCTCCTGGTCTTTTGGGAAGTTTATTGGTTGGATTGGAGACTGCAAAAACTTTAAGTTTAATTTATAATAAGCCTTTTATTAAGGTTAATCATATGATGGGACATATTTATGCAAACAATATTGGAAACAACATGAGTTATCCGTTACTTGCTTTGATAGTGAGTGGTGGGCATACTGATTTAATTTATATGAAAAATGAGACGAGTATTGAATATGTTGGTCAAACTTTAGATGATGCTGTTGGTGAGTGTTTTGATAAAGTGGCTAGAATTGTTAATTTACCTTATCCTGGAGGACCTAATGTTGAAAAACTAGCATTAAACGGCAAGGATACGTATCCAATGCCTAATTTATTAAGTGATGGAAGCACTAACTTTAGTTTTAGTGGAATTAAAAGTCATGTGGTTAATTTGGCTCACAATGAAAAACAAAGAGGAAATAGTATTAATGAAGAAGATTTATGCTGTTCTTTTCAAAATGCAGTTACTAAATCGTTAGTTTCTAAAACTTTACTTGCTTTAAATAAGACGGGTGCTAAAAATATGATAATGGCTGGCGGTGTTGCTAGTAATAGTTTTATTAGAGAATCTATGAGAAAAATGTGTGAAGAAAATAATATTAATTTTAGTGTTCCGGATAAAAAGTATTGCACTGATAACGGAACTATGATTGGCGCAGCTGCATATATTTTGTATAAAAATAATAAATTTGCTGGTTTAGATACGAATGCAAAAAGTCATGAGTTACTAACTTTGTCGTAGTTTTTTTAAGAGATATAAATAATTTAGATGTTATTATGTATTTTGTTTGTACATAATTTAAAACTATTTGGTAATTGAAATAGTGACTTTTGTAAAAATAATTGGTAATATTTGTTTTTAATTAGTAAATAAAGATAAATTCATATTAAATTTTCCTTTAATTAATAATTGCAATTGACAAAAAAACAGAAAATTTATAAAATGATAATAGAAAGGTAAGAAGAAATGAAACAAGAGAAAAGAGTGCAAACAAATGTTCTAAACGGGGGGGGGTACATTATTAGCTAATAATAATGTAGATTTTCTTGTTTTAATATACTTAAAAACACATATGTAAAGTA
>CALVVO010000031.1 GCA_944363885.1 uncultured Bacilli bacterium
TCTTGACCCTTGCTTTTTAGATTTCATCATTTTCAATAATTCTACGAACAAAGTACACCTTTGTTCGTTATCTATATCATAAATCGGTGAAATTTTAACTAATGATTAACATATTTACATTATTAGTTTAAATTTAATTTTTTTCAATAAATGTACATATATTACTTTCATTTAAAACAACGCTATATACATTGTTCCTCATATAATTTCCCTTTAAAATAACTTTAATATAATTATCTGTATAACCATAAAAACAATTATTTTTTTCTTCCTCTATTAATACTTCTAGAGTTTTACCTATAAATTTCGCTTTATATTCTTTTTCTAATATATTAGATAACTCTAAAAACTTATCAACTCTGATTTTTTTTGACTTTTCATCAACTTCTTCACCAAGATCACAAGCTTTTGTTCCATCTCTTTTTGAATATGGAAATATATGTATTTTAGAAAATCCTATTTCTTTACAAAATTCATAACTTTCCACAAATTCCTTTTCACCTTCTCCATTAAATCCTACTATTAGATCTGTAGTAATTGAAATATCTTTTCGTGACTCGCGTATTTTTTCTATTTTTTCTTTAAAATATTCTTTATCATATCTTCTATTCATTAGTTTTAAAATTTTATCACTGCCACTTTGTAAGGGAATATGTAAATGACTTACAAGTTTACTTTCTTTTTTTATTAAATCTATTATATCATCGTTAATTTCTACTACTTCTATTGATGATATTCTTATTCTTTCTAACTTGTTTATTTTTACAAGTTCTTTTAATAAATCATATAGTGTTTTCCCATTACTATTATATTGGCCGGTGTGAATTCCAGTTAATACTATTTCTTTATGCCCATTATTTACTAAGTGATTTATTTCTTCAATTATTTTGTAAAAATCTTTACTTCTTACTCTTCCTCTTACATATGGAATTATACAATATGAACAAAAGTTATTGCATCCATCTTCTATTTTTACAAAAGCCCGTGTATGCGAGATATATTTTTCTATTTCCATATCTTCAAATTCAACATTGTTCATATCATATATTTTTATTATTTTTTGTTTATTTTCAATGTATTCTTTTATATAATTTATTATTTTACTTTTATCTTTGTTTCCAATTATAATATCTGCATCTTCTACGTTTCCATTTACGTATTGTATATAGCAACCCATAGCAACAATTATTGCATTTGGAAAAGACCTTCTATATCTTTTTATCATTTTTTTACTTTTCTTATCACTTGTATTTGTTACTGTACAAGTATTGATTATAATTATATCCGGTTTTTCTTCATCAAAAACAAAGCCTTCTTTGTCCAAAAGGCTTTTTATATATTCACTTTCATAATTATTAACTTTGCATCCTAATGTATAAATATAATATTTCATAAACTCGCCCGAAATTCTTTTAATGTTTTTAAAAATTCTTCTTCTTTATAATAAGGCCTTGTTATTTCTAAACTTTCTCCTTTATTTACTGGAGCTACTCTTGTTATTTTAATTCCTGGAACGCTTTCATCTTTTGATGCTAAAACTGTTCCGCTCGCTTTTTCTAGTAATTCTTCATAACTGATTATAGCTTTTTCTTCTTGTTCTTCTTCATAATTTTTTGTTATCTCATCATCTAATATTATTTTTCCTGTTTCAATGTCATTTTTTCTTTTTGACAATTCTTCATAACTTATTATTGCATTTTCTTCTTGCTCTTTCTCATACTGCTCTATATGCTCATATTCCTTATTTTCCATTTTACTTATGTCTTCTACAATTTCTTTAAGTTCCTGAGTTTTTTCTAAAACATCATCCGACACAACAAATTCATTATTATCAAGTTCTTCATTATTAAAGTTAAATTGTGATTGGACCAAAATTGGTTTTTCTGTTTCTTTTTTTTCTTTAACTTCACTTTTTTCTTCACTCAGTTCATCATCTTCGTACTCACTAAACGAACTTGTTATTTGCAATTTAATTAAATATATTATTATAGAAGCAATAATTATCATTAATATTGCAATAAAGATCAAAAAATATTTTCCATGTAAAACTATTTCAACAAAATCATTCCAACTACTCATTTTATTACCTCGCTAACTTAAATAATTGATAATTGACATTAAATAAATTATTACAGTTTCAGTTCTTAAAACCATATTTCCTAAACTTGTTTTTATAAATCCCTTTTCAACTAATTTATTTTCTTCTTCTTCGGTTATTCCACCTTCTGGCCCAAATAACAAATTAATTGTATCACATACATTATTTATATTTAATATTTGTTTTAGTGGTTTTACATTATTTTTGTCAAGAGAACACAAAATATTTACACCATTTAACGGGTTTATTGTGTCAACAGTTTGTACTCTATGAATAATTGGTATTTGTATTTGTCTACTTTGTTCTGCTGCTTCTTTTGCTATTCTTGACCATCTAGTTAATTTTTTATCTTCTGTTTCACTTTTTAATCTATATTTACATCTTAGAAATTGTATTGGAATAAAGTCAGTTATTCCCATTTCTGTACCTTTTTCTATTATAAAACTCATTTTTTCTTCTTGTAATATTGGAATATATGCTGTTATTTTTCTATTGCTGTTTTTTTCTTTTATTATATTTTTTATTTTTGCTATTAATAAATTATCAGTAAATTCACAGTCATACATTGTATTGTTATAAACAACAATTACTTCATCTTTTGGTTTAAATCTCATTACATTTTTTATGTGATTTTCATCAGTTTTGTTTAGTATTAATTCGTTATCTTTTTTATTAACTGCAAAATATTGTTGCATTTTTACCCCCTTAATATAACTATTGTAATGCCGTCATTTAAGTTGTCAGTTTTATATTCTAACACTCTTTTGTCATTTTTTAAATACTCATGTATTACTTTTTTTAGTATTCCTGTACCTTTTCCATGAATTAATACTATCTTTTTGTTTTTTAATTTGATATTATCGTTAATAAATTCGTTAACTAAAACAAGAGAAGTCATCGAGTCTTCTCCGTGTAAATCTATTTGTGGTAATATTTTTATAAATGGATCATCTATTTTTGTCATATACTTTATACACTTCTTCCACATTTGGTATGCTTAATCTAGAACCTATTTTTTTAACTGATAAGCCCGCTGTTATATTAGCTATTTTTAAGCATTTTTCTAATGGTAATTGTTTGCTTAAACCATATATAAATGCTCCGTGGAATATGTCTCCAGCACCAGTAGTGTCTTTTGCTTCTACTTTGAGACCTGTCATCACTTTTATTTTGCCATCTATTTTGTATAAACATCCTTTTTCTTCTAAAGTTACTACTACATTGCATTTGAATTTGTTTTCTAATGTTTCAAATATACTTTTTAAACTGTTATTATCATTATAATTAAATCTTTCTTTAGCGACTGTTTCAGCAAAACCTTTTGAGCATATTAAGTAGTCTACCATTGTACATAATTCAAGTAACTCGTCTGTTATCCTTCCTGCATCTATTACTTTAATTGCATTGGTAAACTTTTCAAATGCTTTTTTGCTTGCTTCATAGAAATGCCCGTCGACATGTATTATATCAGGCTCAATATTATATTCGATTGGTTTTAATTCAGGTCTTTTTTTAGCATAATTGAACAGCGTTCTACTACCATTTTTTTCATTTACTAATATAAAACTTACCGTTGTATCTTCTTCTCCATTAATTTCTACTAAACTTGTATCTACATTTGCATTTTTATATTCTTCTAATATTTTTTCTCCAAATGTATCTTTTCCAACCATACCTTGATAATATGTAGTAACTCCCCATTTTCCTAAAAGATAGGCAGCGTTTCCTGCTGGGCCACCTCCACATTCATACTTTTTATCAACTCTATATTTTGTATTTTCTTTTGGATATTCACTAACAGGCAAAGTAATATCATAACTTGAATGTCCAATACATAAAACTTTCATTTACATCCCTTCTATTCTCTTTATATTTTATCATATAAAAATAGAAATAAAAAGCGTTGTAAATGAAAACTTTTTAAATTTTTTATAAAAAAACTACCATTAGGTAGTTTATGCAACTTTAACTATTTTTACTTTGTAAACTCCGTCTGGAGATGAAACCTCAACAGTGCTTCCTACTTTTTGATTTAATATTGCAGCAGCGATTGGGCTTTCATTAGATATTTTGTTATTAAATGGATCTGCCTCTTGGCTTCCCACTATTTTGTACTCTTCAACGTCATCTTCTCCGTCGTATTGTAATTGAACTGTACTTCCGACATTTACAACATTTTTATCAATATTATCTTCATTGATTATTGTTGCATTTTCTAATGTATATTCTAGTTCCCTTATTCTTGCTTCTAATGCTTCTTGATCACTACGCGCTTGATCATATTCTGAATTTTCTGATAAATCTCCTAAAGCACGAGCATCTTTTAAAGTTTGCATAACTTCTTGTCTTTTATCTATCTTTAAATAATTTAATTCATTCTCCAAATCTAAATATCCCTCACTTGTTAAGAATATTTCTTTCTTTTTCATGTCTTCAATCCCTTCCTTCACTGAGTCATAATGATACTACTTTTCACCATTAAAGTCAAGATAATTTAACTCTCATAATGTCAAACGTTTGTACATTTTTTGGCACTTTAATAAATAAAGTTTCTTGTGGATGTTTTGCTGATTCTACACTTTCACCTTCTTCATTTATTATTTCTTCTACTATAAAGCTAAATACTTCTGTATTGGGTCCAAATATTTCTACTTCATCACCAACTTTGAAATTGTTTCTCTGTTCAATAGTCATTATATTAGTATCTTCATTATAATCTTTTATATACGCTAAAAAGTCTTGATTGCTTACTTCTTCTCTTCCTGTAAAGTATTGTTCATTTACTCCAGGCGTTTTATCGTAAAAATGAACAGCACTTTCTCTATTAGCACATCTTTCTAGTACTTTTTTATAATAGTTTAGTATTTCTTCAGTTAGTGTATTATCTAGTGTATGTTTTACTATCATCTTGTATGCATTTATAACTGTAGCTATATAGTATACGCTTCGCATTCTTCCTTCAATCTTAAATGAGTCTATTCCTATGTTAATCATATCTTGTATATACTCGGACATGTTTAAGTCTTTACTACATATTGAAAATTCATTGTCATATCCTACATCAAAACTAAATCTACATACTTGACTACATCCCCCTCGGTTTGAGTCTCTTAATGTGACATAGTTTGATAGTACACATCTTCCACTGTAACTTGTACACATCGCTCCATGTATAAATACCTCTAATTCTATATCACAATTTTTCTTTATATCTATTATATCTTCTCTGCTGCATTCTCTTGCTAATACTACTCTCGTTGCCCCTAGATTTTTCCAAAATTTTACTGTTTCTACATTTGTAGAGCTTTCTTGTGTTGAAATATGTATTTCGGGTTTTAGTTTTAATTCTTTAATTCTTTTTATAACTGCATAGTCACTTACTATAAATGCATCTACTCCTATATTATCTAACTCTTTTAAGTAGTCATCTAAATTTTTTAAGTCTTCGTTGTGAAATAACATGTTTACTGTTATATACACTTTTTTATTATATGAATGTGCAAAAGAAATTGCTTCTTTTATATCACTTAAACTAAAATTATTTGCATTTGCTCTTAAACTATAGTCATATCCGCCTATGTATACAGCATCTGCCCCGTATCTTATTGCCCATTTAAGTCTTTCTAAGTCTCCAGCTGGGCTTAATATCTCACATTTTTTCATCTTTCTTCACCTTGTATCCTATTTCATTAAGCAAAAAATAATTATCTGTATCTAAATTTATATTTCCGCTTTTATAGTTTTTCAATATCTCTTTAACTTCTTCATCTTCCATATTATTAATGTTTATAATAAAATAGTCATAATTTATCTCTTTTTGATATGAAAAAGCACTAAATATTTTTTTATCAAATATGACAGATGAACCATTTTCTTCTTTTATTATAAGTTCATGATTGCTTACTTTTTCTTTTATGTTTAATTTTTTTGTTTCTTCTTTTATATTGAAATTTAGCATGTAATTTGTAATTAGTTTTCTTTTTGAATATAATAACATGTTTCTATTTATTAAAAAATAATATAGTTCTGATTCAGTTTTATCTTTTATTTCTTTTAACTCATTTATTGTTAACTCGTTACTTATAACACATTTTTTGTATCCTAATGTGTTTAGATAGTTTACGCTTTCATAGTTATTTAATATGTGGTTTTGATATATGATTGTTTGTTCTTTTGAAATTATGTTTGTTAAACCCATATCTTCTATAAAGTATGCTTTTATGTTCTTTATTTGATTTATGACTTTTTTAATCTCTTTTATTTCTTTACTATGTAAAAATTTGTTAATTATTACATAAACATTTGTCTTTTTTGCTAATTCATTTATCTCGTCAACGCTAAAATAGTAATCAAAACCAATTGAGTAATTTTTTAATGGTAAAATTATTCCAAAAAAATCAAAAAAGTAATTTTCATAATTACTTTTGGGTATTAATAAATATTTCATTATTTCACTTCCTTTGACAAACAGCTAATCCGTCACCTTCATTAACAATTTCTATATAAAATTCGTCTTCTTGAGTTTTTAAGTATTCTAAAAAGTCTTCTATCTTTTCTACTAATTGTCTCAAGTTTTTACTTGAAATTGTCTCACTTTTACCAACTAATCCATGAAAATTTATATTATCTATTATTATAAATCCATTATTTGACAAGTTCTTTTTATATTTTTCAAAAAAATGTATGTTTTTACCTTTTGCTGCGTCTATAACTATTAGACTATATTTTTCTACTATATCAAGTGTTAAAGCATCGTTAAATATTAAATCTATTTGTTCATGCATTTCTAATGCGTTTATGTTTTTTGTAGCCATCATAAATCTTTCAGCATCTTTTTCTATTGTTGTAACATGCACTTTATCACTAACGCTTGCCATTTGTGCTGCACTATAGCCTACTGCTGTTCCAATTTCTAATATTTTGTTTAAGTTAAATAGTTTTATTCTTCTTTTTATGTATTCTATTGCTTCGTCTTGCATGATTGGTATATTGTTTTCTATTGCGTTCTTCTTTAACTCATCTATTGTCATGTTTTCCTCCTTAAAAACAAGTTAAATATTTGTTTACGTAACTTACGTGTTCTTCATAATTTTTTGAAAAATATGTCTTTGGATTTTCACTACAAACATCAGCCATAAAATAATAGTAATCACTTTCAGCAGGATATATCGCAGCTTTTATGCTTTCTTCTCCCGCATTATTGCCTGGTCCAGGTGGAAAACCTGCATACACATAAGTATTATATGGCGAGTCTGTATCTTTATCTGCCTGAGTATACGTTAATTTCCATTCGCCTATCGCATATCCTAAAGTTGCGCAACTTTGAAAAGGCATTCCAACATCTAGTCTATTATAAAACACACTTGCAACTAATGGCCTATCTTCATCTAAAGTAGCTTCTTTTTCAATAATACTTGCCATTGTAAGTAATTCATGAACTGTGTATTCACTATTTTCTATGTCATCTTTATATTTATTTAAAACTCTTTCTGTTTCATTTAACATAGTTTCAATTATTTGTTCAATATTTCCATTTTTATTTACAAAGTAAGTATTTGGAAATAAATAACCTTCTAAACTGTAATATATGTCTTCATCTAATACATTCTCTGTAAGAAACCAATATTTTTCTATTAAACCTTTTATGTATTCTTTGTCTTTTAGTTTTCCTTTAATTTCTTCTTCATTTATATTTGTATTGCTACTTACTATTTCAATAAAGTCTACCATTTCAAAACCTTCTTTAAATGTTAAACTTATTTCATCCCCACTAATATAATCTGTTCCACTCAAAACATTTATTATTTCAATACTACCCATTGAATCATTTATTGTATAAGTTCCAGCTTTAAATTCAATATTACTACCAGTTAATTTTACATAAAGTTTTGTAAATAATTCACTACGTATTATATTTTTTTCTTCTAAATCTTTAAAAACTTCATAGGGTGTTGTTCCGCTCTCGACAACATATTTTATATCACTTTTAGACTTCCCAACAGGACTCAACATAAAAAAGAATAATGAAACCGCAAACAACATAAAAATTACAATTAACATAATAATTGCAATCACTAATCTTTTTACATTTAGTTTTCTTCTTACCATTGTATAACCTCACTTCTGAAAATTATTTATCATGCATGATAAAAATTCAAATTCTTTTTTACTCACATTTGTATATTTTCCATCAATATCTATTTTTATAGCATAGGCTTTTTTTTCATCATTTTTCTCCACATCATCAGTATATATAATAATATTTTTGCCAATTTCACTACACTGTGCTGCCAAAATAACTCTATATGTTTTCTTTTTACCATTTTTACTTTTTAAAGTTATTGTATTATTTTCCATTTCTACTCCCACATTCTCCATCCAATTTTAAATATAATTCATTATTTTTCATTGATGTTAATGCCATTATAATCGCATCAGCGTCAAATTCATCTCTGCTATATCTTCCGTTTGATAAATATCCTGTAATTCCACTTTTTGTTTTATTTCCATTTGTACCAATGATTGATTCTATTACTTTATTAAGTGATTTTCCATTTTGCACCCATTCAAACATTTTTTTAGAAATCTGCATTCCTTGCGATTTGCCTGTAAATCTTTGTCCATCTTTAGTTAATAAATCAGCATATGTAATAACAAAATACTTGTCTTCAATTTGTTCATAACCGCCTTCTATACTAATAAGTAAATCGTAATCTATTTGCTGTTTTTGACAGTAATTTATTAATGCAATATTTCTGTTTTGTGCTCCTAATAATATTTCTTCATTAATTGGCTTTGAACTTACTCTTGATGGAACATCAATGCAACTAATTGTATAATCTGTTATTCCTAATTCAGCTAAAGCTATTTCTATTGATCTTTTCTTTGAACCATTTTTTGAACCTAATACTATATCCACTATATTAACCACCTTTGTTTATCTGATCTAAGTATGAACTTAAAATAATTGTCGCACTTACTGCATCTATTACTTTTTTCCTTTTTTTGCCTTTGGTATTTACTAACATTTTGTTTGCCTCCACAGTTGTTAGTCTTTCATCTATAAGTATTATTTCACAACTAAAATTTTTCTTTAAAATTTCTGCAAAATTTAATACTTCTTGGCTTTTATCGCTTAAACTCCCATTCAAATTTATTGGATTACCCATCACAATATGTGTTATTTTATACTCATTTATTATTTTTTTTAGTTCTTCAATAATGTTCTCTTTTTTATTCAAAATACAAACAGGATAAGCAAACGTATTTTTTTCATCACTGACGCTTACTCCCATATGTAACCCATAATCTATTCCTAAATACCTCATTTTATATACTCTTTTAGCATTAATTCTATTAAACTATTTCTATCTATTTTCTGAATTTTACTTCTACATTCTTTGTAACTAGAAATATACCCTGGATCACCACTTATTAGGTATCCAACTATTTGTTTAATAGCATTATAACCTCTTTCTTCTAAATCATCGCAGATTTCTCTCAGTGTTTCTTTTGCATGCACATTTAAAACAACATCGCTATTAAAAACAGTAGTATCATTCATTCAATCACTTCCTTTAATAATTTTATCAAAATTTACTATTACTTTCAACTGTTAAACATTAGTTAAAATTATACCGATTTATAATATAGATAACGAACAAAGGTGTACTTTGTTCGTAGAATTA
>CALVVO010000032.1 GCA_944363885.1 uncultured Bacilli bacterium
ATATTATTCAAATGAAAAACAGTATTCCCTGTTTTCATTGTGGATAAATGTCCAGTTCTTTTTATGTGTTCCTAAAATTAACTGGTAAAGAAAGGAGACTAAGGGACAAGTATAGATAATCTTATATTTTTATAAGAAATGGATAAAGAAAATATAAACTTTATAAATGTAATATTGCTAACCAGTATTTTAGGAGATAATAATTTAACACCTTTAGAAAGATTGTTATTAATAAGCATATTGTCCCTTTGCAAACAGAAAGGATATTGTTGGGCTACTAATGAATATTTTGCAGAATTATTTAATGTTAGAAAGCAAACAATATCAAAAAGTATAAGTAGTTTATCTAAAAATAATTATATTGAGTTAAAATTTGATAATAGTGAAAAAAATAATTCAAAACGAATAATTAAAATATCAGAGGCATTAACAAAAATCATATCAGGTATTAAAGAAAATATGAATACTAGTGTTAATAAAAATCTTAATCAATATAATAAATATAATAATAAAAAGAAAAATATAATTAATGAAATATATACTCGTGATGAAGAGGGGAATGAGTATTGGAACGGAAAGAAAATTGAATCAAAAGAAGCAACACAAGAAGAAATTGAAGAATTAGAGAATTTATTAAAAGAGTTTAGAGATTAAAGGAGAAAAGTAAATAAATGAATAATAAAGTCATAAATTTAAATGAGGTGTCTTTATGTTTAATATAACTGAAACTTTTAAAAAGGATTCTCTTAATCTTACTGAATTGGTATATGAATTTATAAAAAGTGTGATCAATAATGAATCGTAGACTCGTAAAAATTGTCAATTTATGGTATGCTATAAGTGGCTTTAAATTGTTATACAATGAGAAAGGAGAATAATTAACTTGTATAACACTTTAATAGGACAAAATCGAGTCTTTAAAGCAGCAATATATATAAGATTATCTGAAGCAGATGAAGGAAAAGCTTACGAATCTGATAGTGAGAGTGTCCTTAATCAACGAAATATGCTAATGAAGTTTGTAAAAGATAATAATTTTATTTTTGTAGATGAATATGTAGATGATGGTTATTCTGGTACTGATTTTGAACGACCTGGATTTATGAGAATGATTGAAGATATAAAAAATAAAGAAGTAAATCTAGTTATTGTAAAAGATTTATCTAGACTAGGTAGAGACCATATAATGACAGGTTATTATATAGAAACGTTTTTCCCTGAAAATGGGATAAGGTTTATATCTTTACAGGAAGGTTACGATAATGCTGTAAATCAAGCTAGTAATGATTCATCAACATTTATAATTGCTTGTAATGATTATTATAGTAAGCAAAATTCAATAAAAATTCGCAATGTTTTAAATGATAAGAGAAGAAATGGTAAATTTATTGGAAGTATGCCTAGTTATGGATATATGAGAGACCCAGAAGATAAAGGTCATTTAATACCTGACCCAGAATATGCACCAATTGTTAAAAAAATATTTGAGATGGCTTCAAATGGTGTTGGAGTATCAGATATAACTTCATATTTAAATAATAACCATATTAAGACACCTAGTAGTCTTAAAAGGAAAAATCCTAATGCTAAATCTAAATATAATCCCATATGGACTATTTCATCGGTTAAAAAAATATTAAAAAATCAAATGTATACAGGAGATATGGTACAGAGTGTTCAAACTAAAGTATCATATAAATCTAAAAAGAAAAAAACACTTCCTAAAAGTAATTGGGATATAGTAAAAAACACTCATGAAGCACTTGTAGATAGAATTACTTTTGAAAGAGTACAAGATAATGTTAAAAGAACGAATAGAACTATTAATACTAATCGTGAGAAAAGATTATTTGAAAATTTAATATTTTGTAGAGAATGTGGAAATACATTAACAGTGTCATATAGAAAAAATCATAACTATTGGACTGTTAATTGTAATAGATATTCAAGAGACCCTAGAAGAAGAATGTGTGAGCCACATTTTATGCCATATGATAAATTAGAAGAGGCGTTGTTAGATACTATAAAGAAAACTTGTAAAAAGTATATAGAACAAATAAATATTTCTGAAATATCAAAAGAAATAGCAAATAAAAAGAAAAATACTAGTCAAAATAAAGCGAAAATTACAGAATTAGAAAATCAAGAAAAAGAGTATTTAAATAAATTAGATGTTTTATATGAGGATAAGTTTAGAGGTATAGTATCAGAGGAAATTTATAAAAGAATTGCGAATGAAATAGAAAATTTACTAATAAAAATAAGAGCCCAAATTGAAAAAATTAAAAATGAAGGTAAAGTAATTAAAAATAAAACTAGTGATTTAAAAGAATATGAAGAAAAAATCAAAATGTTGATAGATATAGAACATCCTACAAGAGAACTTTTGCAAACTATTGTTGATAAAATTATTATTGATAAAGACAAAAATGTGGAAATAATTTATAAATTTAGCATATTAAATTAAACTTCGTCCCAACTTGGGACAAAGTATACATAAAAAGATAAACTACTTATACTAATATACCGTTATCGGTATAATTAAAAATATGGAGGATTAAAATGACTAGAAAAATAATAGAAAATAAAGCAAAATGTAAATTATGCCAAGATATTATTGAATCTAAGAATACTAATGATTTAAAAAGATGTTCATGTGGTAGTATTGCTGTGGATGGTGGATTAGATTATATAAAAAGACTTGGTAATTTAGATAATATAATTGAACTAACAAAATATGAAGGAGATGAAATAATGACAGAAGAAAAAATTGAATATTGTACTTGTGAAAATATAAAAAGTGTTCACTCTGAAAATGATGATTTTATGTGTTGGGATGTATGTGATGATTGTGGGAAAGTATTGGAGTTTTCTTTTGAATCACTTGAAAAATTTGAAGATGATTTAGACTAAAAAAAATATGGATTTAAATAATATTGATATTTTAGAACAAATTGTAATTGAAAATGCTACCCGACCTTTAAGAAGAGCTAATAAAAAATATTTAAAAAAATTAAATCAATATAAATCTGATGTTGCTATTGAAACTATAAATTTATTACATCAAGCAAATAATACAATTTTAAATGTTAATAAATTATTAGAGCAAGGAGAAATAGTGGATTCAGCAACATTAATGCGATCTAGTATGGAAAAAATAATGATGGCTATGATGATTTATTTTGATAAGAACAATACTTATGAAGAATTTAAAAATTTAAAATTATGTGGAAGAACTGATAATACTAGACCTACAAAAGTATTAGAGAATTTTAAATTAAAAATTAAAGAAATAAATCCTTTTGTATTTAATGATTTTGAAGATGAAGAATTAAGTACATTATTAGATGAAATGTATGAAAAATTATGTTTATATACACACAGTTCAATTGTAGTAAGTATGATGATTGAAGTAAATAAAAATAATGATGAAGATTTATTTATAGCATTTTTCTATCAGATGGTAGATTTTTTAGAGTTATTATTATATTGTTGTTTAAAATATTTATGTAAAGATAAAAAAGACCATATTGATATGATTTGTTTGGTTTTAGGATGGGGATTGCATTTTGTTAGAATAGATAAAGAAAAATTAAATCCGGATTATATTAACAAATATAAAGAATATCTTTACTGGGATATAAATAGTCATTTTAATGATAAGTATAATGATATATTAGAAAAAATTAAAATTGAATCAAAAGAATTAAATAAAGATATTAGCGATAATAAAGAAAAAATAAATGAATATTTCACAAATTTATTAATAAAAAAATAGAAATAACTACACAATGACCATCAGCAGGTGGTGATGGTGCTGAAGTAATATATGCTCTTAGAAATACTAGTACTTTATCTTCCAAAATACTTAATGAGTTAGAAAAAGAAGGTCAAAATATTAGAAAAAATTATCAACAAAGGTTGCCAAGTAATCCTTCGAAAGATTATTATTTTATTCATAGAGAAACACCTAATACTGAAGCAATAATTGTTGAATATGGTTTTTTAGATAGTTCTAAAGATGATGTTAATCAATTAAAAAATAATTATAAAAATTATGCAGAAGCTGTCGTGAGAGCGGTTATGGATTATAAAAATTTGAATTATATAGCACCTGTAGATAGTGGTTATTATACAGTACAAAAAGGAGATAGTTTGTGGAGTATAGCAAATAAATATGGTATTACTGTTGATGAGTTAAAGAAACTTAATAATTTAAGTAGTAATATTATAAATGTGGGTCAAACTTTAAAAGTTCAAAAAGAAGATGAAGTTGTTCCTAGTGATTATTTAATTTATACGGTACAAAAGGGAGATAGTTTGTGGAGTATAGCAAATAAATATGATACGACGGTTGAAACAATAAAAAAACTTAATAATTTGAGTGGAAGTACTTTACAAATAAACCAGCAATTATTAATTCCTAAAGAAGAAGATTTAGATATAAATGTTGGCGAAAATAGCCAAATTATCTATAAGGTTAAAAGCGGAGATAGTTTATGGAAAATTGCTAATAGTTATGGTATTACAGTAGATGAATTAAAAAAAGCAAATAATTTATCATCTGATTTATTAAGTATTAACCAAGAACTTATTGTTCCAGTTAAAACAACTACTGTTGAGCCTGATCAAGGAGAAGAAATTGATGAAATCAAATATGTTGTTGTCAAAGGCGATAACTTATATAGTATAGCAAATAAATATAATGTTACAGTAGATGAATTAAAAGAAGCAAATAATTTATCTTCAAATGTTTTAAGTATTGGACAAATTTTAGTTATTCCTGGTACGAAAGATTATGCTAATTATACAGTGCAAAAGGGTGATAGTTTGTGGAAAATTGCCAATAAATATGGCGTTACTGTTAATGATATAATGAAAGCAAATAATTTAAATAGTAGTAATTTATCTATTGGACAAGAATTAATAATTCCTACTAAATAAATTATTGAAACTCTTATGTTGGTTTGTTAGAATATAATTGAGGGATTACTATGAAAGAAAAGTTAGAAAATAAACGCAAAGCAATTGTTCAAGCATTAGCAAATTTAAAAATAGACGGTATTTCTGTAGATGAATCTTATCTTTTAGATTATGAAAATAAGGTAACTGAATCATTGAATATTAATGTTCCTAAACTTATGTTAAAATTTGGAGGTAATACTGGAATTAATAAATGATAGAAGTGAAGAAGAACGTTGGAACGATTATTTTTATCCTGGGACGTAAACATTAAAAAATAAATTAAATATCATTGATAGTGAAGAATTAAAAAGCAAAGAAGCACAGATATCTTTTGAAAAATTAGTTCAATTATATGAAAATCCTATATTTGGGAATTATGATAGTCAACATTTAAAAGACATACATAAATATATTTTTGAAGACTTATACGATTGGGCTGGGGAATATAGAACCGTTAATATGCAGAAACAGACAGGCTTTACTGATTATAGAAGTATTGATGAGTATTTAACTGGAGAATTAAAATTAATGAATGAAGAGTTTTTACAAGTTGATAGTTCTTATAAATTTGCGATGTTTTTGTCTACTTATTATATACAACTTATGGCTATACATCCATTTAGAGAGGGAAATGGTAAGGCGGCTAGAGAATTTTTAAGGGAATTTGTTGCGGAAAAAAGTAAAGATTTGCCATTTGGACCACTTGAATTGGATTGGACAAAATTTAATGGTGAAGTAGTTTTAGATAATATTACATATGCGTTGGCTTTTAGAAGTTTAATAGATATGGAATTTCAAAAAGCGCTAGTTAATCCAGAAGAAAAAATGAAAATGTGAAAGTTTTTCACATTTTTTAGTGTAATTCTTTACAAACTCCACTATCTGGTTCATAAAAACAGTGACTTTTATATCTTCCAGAAAGTGTTTGACCATACCAAGTTGTTTTGCATGAAGTCGTGCCTGAAGGAGCATAAAACCATAAAGCATTTGTTGCTGGATGATAATATTCACCTTTTAAAACTCTTTCTGCTAATGCTTTTTCTTTTGTAGTAGCTGAACTATAAAACAGTGAACTATTGATTCCACTAAATTGATTGTTTTGATATATTACATCAGTAATTGTTCTTAGGTTTGAAAAAGTTAAACAATCTGCAATTGCTCTATTAACTATAACATTTCCGACCATTAACATCCCCAAGTTTCCTTCGCTTAACGCTTCAGCTCTCATTAATCTCGCACATAAATCGAGTTCTTTACTAGTGTAATTAATTAACATATAAATATCACCTATTTAATAATATGAAAAGATTGTAATTTTGTTGTTGTTGTTGTTGTAAAAAGTTGTGATTGAAAAAGCAAAGTTTGTATGTTATAATTTCTTTGTTTGTTAGGGGTATAATATAATGGTAGTATTAGCGTCTCCAAAACGCTCCGTTCGGGTTCAAATCCTGATACCCCTGCCAGATGTTAATAGCTCCAAAATTATTTGGAGTAAATATATATTTTGACCATA
Source organism: uncultured Bacilli bacterium (assembly GCA_944363885.1). GTDB lineage: Bacteria > Bacillota_I > Bacilli_A > RF39 > UBA660 > CALVVN01. The sequence goes on from CALVVO010000032.1 coordinate 6,479, forward strand.
GAAATAAAGGGTTTCTATGGTTTTTATTTTACCTTAGAAAAGAGGTAAAAAAATGAAATATATAGTTGAAAAGTTAACAAAAAATGACGAATTAGAAAGTAAAATTAAAGTATTATGTAGTTTTAAAAATATTAAATTTAATATTAAGCAAGGAAGGATAATATCAATAGAAAATACTAATATAAGTTTTATTGTTCCTCATAAAATCATTTTAGATATAAATAAATATAAAATACTATTGTTATATTTTGATAACGATAATTTATTCCTTTATGATAGACGAATTCCAATAAATATTAGAAAGTTGGAAAATATAATATCTAAATTAAAAAATCGTTAGAAAGGAATATGCATTAGTAATGTATTTGGTAAAATATTATGTCTAAAAGTAAATTAGGAATGATATCGTTTGATATTAATAAAAAATTTACAAGTAAAGAAGAAGCATATAGATATGGTAAAAGATTAAAGGAATTTATTAGATATAGTTGTAATAAGTATAATTGGGCTGCACAGGCATTAATATGTATAAGTAATATTAAAGGTAGTAGTTCATATTTATATTTTGAACATAGTGGCAAAATTGGAAGACCAAAGAAAAAAAGAGAAAATTTTGAGATAAAGATAAATGTTGATTGGCATATACATGTTTTATTAGTATCTAAGCCAAGTTATGCTTTTTGGAATAAAATAAAAGAGTATTTAGATAAAAATTGGTTTGGCGGGAAAAGAAATGATTGTATAAATTGTAATAATAAAAAGGTATATAAAAAGAGTTGTAATATTAACATAGTTGAATATTATATAAATCAAAGTGAAGAAATATTATTTTGTAATTATAATTGTAGAGATTTAATTCCAAAAGGTTATAGTTTAAAAGATTTATATTATGCTAATTTGAAAATGCATTCATCAAATAAGTATTATAGAAAATATATAAATAGGAAAGACGAAATAGATAATAATTATTATAAAATAAAAGATTTTTATTGGAATGTTACTAAAGAAAAAAATGAAAAAGATAAAAAGGCATTTATGAAATGTGTTCAATTAAGAAAAATTGCAGAAAATTACGAAAAATTAGAAATAGGTAATTTAAAAAGAGATAATAATGTACAGAATGTTAGTCATCAAAGAATATTTGATGAAACGCCATTTTAAAAGGAAATGACAATAAAAAAAAGATAGAATTATCTATCATATAATATATATAATTATATATATAATTTATATAAAAATAAGTATAAAGTTAAAAGATAAATTAGTCTTTATAAGTATAAAAATTAGTATAAATAATTAAAAAAATATATATACATATTTATTGTTACTTTCGTTATAAATAGTAATGTTATTGATGGTTAATACTTAGATTTGTATATATATTTTCTACTTGTTATCATTTAATCCATCTATATATGCTTCTGCTTTTGCTCTATTTATATTAGATAATTTGTTTATTTTGTTTAATAATAAAAAGTCATTTTCACTAATGTTATTAGGTTTAATATCGTCTATTGGCATATTATATTTAGTTCGGCATAATAAATAATCGATAGATGTATTATAATAATTAGCAAGTTTAATGAG
>CALVVO010000033.1 GCA_944363885.1 uncultured Bacilli bacterium
AAAATTTTAAAAATTAGAAGCAAAGCTAGACATTATAGTGTTTATAAAAAGCCTGGTGATGAATCCATTAAATATCCAAATCTTATTAACAATAATTGGAAAACGTCTAGACCATTAGAAAAAATAACATCTGATACCACAATGATTTGGTTTAAAAGACAAAGATATGATTGGACTTATTATGTAGACGCATTTGATGATTCTATAATTGGTTCAGATGTTAAACCTTTTTATCATGGAGTTAGTATGTCTAATCATAAATCAGCTTTAGAGGATATGATTAATAACAAAATAAAAAGAGGATATAAAAGCCAAGAAACTATTTTTCACTCAGATCAAGGCACAATATATTCCTCAGTGGCATTTAATAATGCACATAAAGATTATAACATAAAAAGGTCAATGTCGAGAATAGGAACTCCAACAGATAACCCAATAATTGAATCTAAAAATGGTTGGTTAAAGAAAGAAATGTATATTGATTTTAATCAAGATGATTATGATACAGTTGAAGAATATATTAATGCGATTATATACGATCATAATTATTTAAGACCTAGTTACGCATTAAAATATAAAACCCCAATTGAATATAGAACTCAATTAGGGTTTAAATGAATATCTTTTAATTGTCTACTTTTTATTGACAAGTTCAGAGAGCTATCTTTTATATTTATTAAGAAAGTATTATTTTAAATAAATTACGTATGCGTTTATATGATTTATTTGTATAAATTTATAAAAAAAGCCAGTTAAATATTTTAATTTTCTATGAAATAATTTTAGATTTTATTAACGCTAATATCATTATTTTTTATAATATTTAAGTTAAAAAATGTTCAATGAATATTAAAGCGGCAAATATTTTTTAATAATCTTGTGTAAAGCTATGATTATAGAATTGATTTCATACAATTAGTGCGACAAATTATTAATAGTAGGGTATTGATATAAAGAAGTGATTTAGATTGAAAAAATTGTTATTGTTTGTTTTTGCATTTTGTTTGATTGGTATTTTTCTATTAAGTGTTAAAGCTGACGATGTACCTACATTGCAGTAAATTGCTGAAAAATTTAATAGTCAAGAAAGTGTAAAGTATTATGAGAGTTTAGGAACTCAATATGTAGCTACTATGCAAGAGGATGAATTATTAATAAGTGTTACTGCTGAAGGTTATAATGCAGATTTGATTTATTATTTAACCGATAATATTTTGTCTTTTAATGTGTTGGGTTATGAATTGTTGAATGGATATTTCGTTACTAAAATTTTAATTGATTCTTTAGGGCAATTACATGGTTACAGTGAAGGGGAAATGCTTCCAACATTAAATTCTGATAAAATTGTAGATTATACTTTGGAAAATGAAGGGTTAATGATGTCTTTAAGTGATTCAAATGAGTTAAGTGTAAAAGTTGATATTAGTAAAAAAATACCTTTATTGGATTTGAGTGATGAATATATTGAAATAGAAGATTTACTAGAGTATAAAGAGTACATTGTCGGGGATGGATTTGTAAATTTATACAAAGGCAATTTATATTTTAATAAAACAACACAAAATAATAATGTTTTGCTTATTTTTGAAAATAATAGTTTGACTGATAGTAGTTATAAATCAATACTTTCTGCAATTGAAGTTATGTTTGAGTCAAAAAGTATACTTGATTATTTTCAAAAAAACTATTCTAGCATTTCTTCTGATTCTGAATTTACTGGTTTTAAAATTGAAATAAATCCTGCTGATTTGAGTGCCGAAATTGTACCTTCTGGTTCTGAAGATTATGAATATATAAGGGTTACAATATATAGAGATGAGGTAAATAGTTTAAAGTTTGATAGTGATGTTTTTGAATCTATAGAAAATCCAAAGACGGGAGTATCAAATTATATAATTTTTGGGCTTGTATTATTAGTGATAGGATTGACAACTTATGCTGTATGCAATAGAAGAACACATAAAATGTAAAAAAATTAATTTATAAAATTAAAATGTGCAATATTTAATTGTTAGAGTAAAATAAAAATAATGGAATTGTATGTTTATTTTCCATTATTTTTTTAGAAGTAATTATATATTGTTATAAATTAATTAAATGTCATAAGTATTTTTTATTTATCAACTTCTAAATAATTGTTGATTAAAATACTTAAATCATTAATAGTTAATTGTCTCTCATTTGAATCAAATACTTTAGTTGCTTTGCCATCTTTTATATAAATAAACATTGGAATTTTATTAATTTCATCCTTTAAATTGTTAAAATAATTTTTTAAAATTTCAACGCTTTGGTTATTAGATATTTTTTCAACATTTAAATAATAAAAGTAATCATTTATAGCTTCATCATTTACCATTTTTAGTATGTCATTATCTAAATTAAAGTCGCTGTTATCTGCAATATATAATATTGCTATGTTAGTTTCTGGCATTGTCGCTTCCAGATCACTTAGGGTTATTTCTTGGACTAAATTAGTTAAAGGACTGAAATCACTATTAGCTTTATATGTTTTTATCCAAGCGTTTATATATATAGTAGCAATAATAGTAATAATAAAAATAATTAATAAAATGATGTAATTTTTTACTGGAATTACCATTTTTTCTTTTTTATTTTCCATTTAACTCCTCCTACTTTAAAATAATATCATATTTATAATTTTTTTTCTAGTTTTTGTTTATAAATGTTAATATTTCTCTCAAAAATATTTCTGCCTCTCCAAGAAAATGAATATTTTCCGTATAATTTTTTAAATTCTTTATTACTAAGATGTGAATAATTAATTACATCAATTTTTACTGTTTCTTTATATGAATATTCCTTGATTCTTGTGTTGTGAGGGCAAATGTTAGCACAAACGTCGCAACCAAAAATACATTGATTTATTAGTTTTTCTTCTTTTAATGTAATATCCTTTTTTTGAGTTATAAAACTAATACATTTATTTCCATTAAATTCACCGTTTAATTTGATCGCTTTATTTGGGCAATATTTTAAACATTTTTTGCATTTATAGCATGTTTTTTTCAAAGGAATGTTGTAATCAAATATTGCATCAGTTAAAATAATTCCAATGAAGAAAAAACTTCCATATTTGTCATTTATTAGTAAGTGATTTAATCCGTAGAAACCTAGGCCAGCTTTATAAGCTAAATATCGTTCATCTAATTCGTTATTATCAATACATATTTTTGCCAAATAACCGGAAGATTTTAAAAAATTATAGACATTTAATAGCTTATTTCTTAATGTTATATGATAATCGGGACAATTAAAGCAAGCTGCAACATATGCGTAATTTTCTTCGATTATTTTTATGTTTTTATAATAAGGCATTAATACTACAATGGCAGATTTAAATATATTTTCTTTTTTAAAAGTTTTATCATCTATCTTTCCAATTTGAAAGGGCGTATTATGTTTTTTCCTTTTTTGTAAAATTAATTTGTTTTCAATATCTTTAAAGTATTCTATTTTAGCAAAACCGATTTCATATAATTCTTCATTATTTAATATTTCAATTATTTTTTCTTTCATATATTATATACTAACATACTCATAAAAAATTTACTATATAACTTTTTGATATTTATTAGGATGTGATAATTTTCATTTGGAAGTTTGCTTTTTAAAAAAACGGAATTAAGTCTGAATATAGTATAATAATGACCATGTTTTCTTGTAGTTTTAAAAGGAGTGAGTAAGATGAAAACATCGAAACATATAAACGAGGGACAAAGAAAAGTTATTTGTTCTGGCTTACCACATAATAAAAAATTATATCAAATTGCTGATATGATTAAATTAGATCCAAGAAGTGTATCAAAGGAAATAAAAAGAAACAGAACACCTATTGATTTTACTGATGGAGCAAAAAGTAACTGTAGTAAATTAAATAGATGGCCTTATGTCTGTTCTTATTGTAAAAATAGATATAACAAAAATTGTATATTTGTTAAATTTAAATATGATTCTAAAATTGTTCAAAGAAACGCTGATGCTAATTTAGTTAACTCTAGAAAAGGAATTGATTTACCTTATGCAGTAAAATATAAGAAAAGAAAACATAATAAAAAGTATGACTATTCTAGCAATAATAAAATTGATAGAACAGGCCAACCAGCTATACCTATATAATTTATACGTATGTACTTATAGAGGAAGAGTTGGTTGTCATTGACAGACACATTTTACTTTGTATATACATCTATCACTAATAACTACATGATCCCCAATAAAGGCCAGCCTAAACTAGGCTATATAATAGCACCATAAAGGTGAAATAATTTGATAAGCCTTGTTGCTTGAAATTATTTTACCATATAATAGAAAAAATTACTAGGAAATTACTAGGAAATTACTAGGAAATGTGATATGATTAATTTGACAATAATTGGAGGTGTAAAAATGATAGAAACCATAGAAGACTCAAGAACAGAATTTAAAGTTAAATTAGTAGATGACTTAGAAGAAACAGTTATAGCCTTTTTAAATAAAGATGGTGGTAATATCTATATTGGTGTTGATGATAATGGTAATGTAGTTGGATTAAAAAATAATTTGGATTTATTTCAACGAAAAATAAAAGATATAATAATTTCTAGTATTGAACCATCTGTTTTAGGATTATTTGACTTAGAAGTACTTACAAAAGAAGACAAGAAATATTTAAAGATAACAATAGCGAAAGGATATGAAACTCCATATCATATAAAAGGAATGGGAATGACTCCAGATAGTTGTTTTATTAGGGTTGGTAGTTCCAATGAAAAAATGGATGAACATTTAATAAATAAGATGTTTAGAGAAAGAACAAAAAACTCTTTAAAAAATATTATTTCTCCAAGACAAGATTTAACTTTTACTGACTTAAAAATATATTATGCCGAAAAAGGTTTTGAAGTTGGCGATAATTTTGAAAGACAATTAGGCTTTTTTACAAGAGATGGCAAATATAATTATGTTGCATATCTTTTAGCAGATAATAATAGAGTTTCAATTAAAGTTGCCAAATATGTTGGTGATGATGTTGATGAAATAGAAGAATATTATGAATTTGGTGATTGTTCTTTAGTCAAAGCAACTTATAGAGTACTAGAAAAGTTTAGAACAGAGAATAAAGTATATGCTAAAATAACATACCCAGAAAGAATCGAACAACAAATGTATGATTATAATGCTGTTAGAGAGGTTATTGTAAATGCTATAGTTCATAATGATTGGTCTAATGAATATCCACCTAAATTTGAATTTTTTAATGATAGAATAGAAATATCCTCATTTGGTGGGATACAAAGTGAATTTACTGAAGAAGAATTTTTAGAAGGATATTCTGCACCTAAAAATCCAGAACTTATGCGAGTATTTCACGACTTAGAACTTGTTGAGCATTTAGGTACTGGTATAAGAAGAATATTAAAAAAATACGATAAAAGCATCTATCATTTCTTCCCACATTTTATAAGAGTAAGTATTAAATATAATCAGAATGAATTTGATTATGAGAATTCTAACAAAAAAATAGAAAAATTTTCTTATCCTGATATTATTCTAACAAAAGTTCAAGAAGGAATTATTGGTTTAATAGAAGATAGGCCTAGTATTACTCAAGAGGAAATGTCTAATCTGTTAGGTGTAACATCAAGAACAATCAGAAATCATATAAAATTTTTAGTTGAAAATAATTATATAAAAAGAGTTGGTGCTGATAAAAATGGCAAATGGATTGTTATGGAAAGGAAATAATCTTATGAACACAGAAATAGTAACATGGTGTTAGTATAGATATATAGACGCAAAAGTGTGGGCAACACAATAAAATAAGAAACACAGAAAGTCGGTATATAACTACGAAAGGAAAGGAAGATTAATATAATGGATAAAAGAAATTACATAAAATTTTTAAGACAATATGTCGGACACGAACCAATATTGACTGCGGGTGTTGGCTTATTTGTTTTTAATGAAAATAAGCAAATACTTATGCAACTTAGAACAGACTATAATCAATGGGGATTTCCAGGTGGCTCAATGGAACTAGGTGAAAGCTTTGAGGAGACTGCAAAAAGAGAATTAAAAGAGGAAACTAATTTAGATATTATTGAATTAACATTGGTAAAAGTATTATCTGGCAAAGATACTTATAGAGAATATCCAAATGGTGATAAATTATATGATATTACAGCAATTTTTGTTATTACAAATTATAGTGGAGATTTAAAAGTGAATGATCATGAATCAAAAAAATTGGAATGGTATAATATTGATAGATTACCTGAAAATATAACTTCACATACAAGGAATTACTTAGAAAAATATGGTGATATATTAAAAGAAGCATTGACAATATATGAAAATAAATAAGTATAAGAGGAGTTTTTAAATGATTTTTAGCCTTATAATAATTATTATTACGTTAATAATATGTGTAATTCACCTATTTAAATTCGGTATAGAAGATAGATATGACATTGACTTTTTGCTTATTTTTGTGTTACTCATTTGTAATTTTATCTACACTTTGATTTTATGCTTTTAATTTGTTTATGCTCGCTAGTAAACGAATAAAAAATGTCAATAGGAAATTGGAATAAAAGCGTAGCGATTATGCCGAGAAAACTATTGATATTTTTTTCGTTTCCATAATTGTTTACCCTTTTCAAAAAAAGTATCACTTTTTTTGGAAAGGACGCCCAACGGCGAGTGTAAAAAAAATATTGACATTAACTAAATACTGATGGTATACTGATGTTGTCATATTTTAAATACTACCGAAGTACATAAGTTTTGAAAGGAGTTGATATTTATGACAGAAAAAAATAAAAAAATCGAGTTAAAAAGAGTTAATTTTAATTTACCAGTTTCATTAGTAAGGCGAGTTGAAGATTATGCCTACTCTATGGGGCTTAATGTAACAAATGCTTATATTGTTTTACTAAATCAAGCATTAGACCAAAAAGCAACAATTAATAATTTACCTAATTTATTAGATATGGTTAAATTATTGTCCGATTATAAAGATGAATATGTAAAAAATAAACAAAATAACTCTTAATTAACTAGAAAGGAGGACAATTTGCCTAATTGTAAACATCTTTTTCTTGATGTTTATGATGACTATATGTTATATGCGAAGAAAAAGCAAAAAAATCAAAGTTTCTCGACAATGAAATATAAATTTGATTTACATATTTTGCCTTTTTTCGAAAGTATGCTTATTGAAGACATTACAAGTAAAGATATTTTAAATTGGGAAGATTATATTTTGTCTTTAAATTTTTCTAATAATCACAACAAAAATTTATATTATGTTTTAAGTGGTTTTTTTGAATATTGTAGTATTTTCTTGGGCTTTGATAAAAAAATAATCAGTAATGTAGGCTGTTTTAAGAAAAAATATGAAGAAGAACACGAAGACCATTACACACTTAAAGACTTTAATCAATTTATTAATGGTTTTGATGATGAGATATACAAACAATTTTTTAGTTTATTGTTTTTTACTGGTTTGCGTCCTGGCGAGGCTATGGCACTTAATTTTAAAGATTTAAGCAATGGATACATAAAAGTATATAAAACTATAGAAAGCCACGGAAAACGCAATTTAACAACACCTAAGACACTTTCTTCAAATAGATTAGTTGCTATTGATAGAAAATTAGAAAAAGACTTGTTAGATTTAAAATCAATTTATATTAACAATGGTATTGAATATAATGACAATTTATTTATATTTGGAGGAAATAAACCAATTTCTCCTAGCACTATTAATCGAAGAAAGTTAATGGCTTGTAAAAAATCAAATGTTAGACCAATTACATTGCACCAATTTAGACATAGTCACGCAACTTTCTTACTTAATAATGGTATTCCAATAACTGAGGTTTCTAGGAGATTAGGGCATGGTAATGTTAGCACTACTTTAAATGTATATTGTCATAGTGATTTAACACAAGAAAAAAGAGTGTTAGCCACTCTTAATTCTATTAGATTTAATTATTTCTCGACAATGAAATATAA
>CALVVO010000034.1 GCA_944363885.1 uncultured Bacilli bacterium
AACCCGAATGTAGAAACAAGAACGGACTTTAATGTAGCATTTACAACAAGTAATAATGGAAACACGATATATAAAGCAAGTGGACAAGATGATAAAGACACATATTATTTTGCAGGAAACGTAACAAACAATTATGTAGAGTTCGCAGGATACTACTGGAGAATAGTACGTATAAATGAAGACAATAGTGTACGTTTAATATATGCAGGGACAAGTACAGGAGATACATCAGCATTTATAAATACAGGACAAGCATATAACTCAAGTTATAATAATAGCGCATATGTAGGATATATGTACACAGCAAACCAACAATATGGGACAAATACAAATAGTAGTATAAAAACAGTATTAGATAACTGGTACATTAATAATTTAAGTGGATTTGATGAATATATAAGTAAAACAGCAATATATTGTAATGATAGAACAGTAGGAAGTGGAACATGGACAGCAACGGGAAGTACATTTTACTATGCAGCGTATTCGAGGTTAGTGAGTGGCAAATCTCCTACATACATATGTGGTAATGAGAATGATAGATTTACTGCCAGTACAAGTACAGGGAATGGGAAACTAACATATCCAATAGGATTAATAACGGCTGATGAAGTAGCGTATGCTGGAGGGGTAAATGGAGCAAATAACTCAAGTTATTATATAGCCCAGAATGCAAAAACTGGAGCAAGTTATTGGTGGACGATGAGCCCGTCTTTTTGGAACGTCAGCAACTTCAACCTCGCGAGCGTGCTCGTCGTAGGAGGCTCCTCTGATACGGGCATCTTGCGCAACAACTACGTCAACTCTCTCGGGGTGCGTTCAGTTGTTTCTCTGAAATCTTGCGTGCTATACTCTGGAGGGAACGGAACTGCGAGTGATCCATATACTGTTGAGTTATCTGATACTTGTTCAACAGCAGAAAACTAACAAACTAATTGTAAATAATAATGTAAATATTGACAATAAAAGGTAAAACTCTGATTTATGTTTTAGAGTAATTTATCTATGTTGAAAGATGTAAAAATTTGTGCAATAATTTATATATGAATGTAGGTTATAAAGAATTTTTAAACTATTTGGAAAATGAAAGGAACTATTCTAATCTTACTATTAAAAGTTATAGAGAAGATTTAGAAGAGTTTTTGTGTGTTACTAAACTTAATGATGTTTATGATGCGAAAGAAGAAGATATAAAAAAATATTATAAATACTTGTATAATAAAAGTAATAATACTATTGCTAGAAAAATTAGTACATTGAAAAGTTATTATAAATATTTAAGTAAAAATAGTAATTATGAAAACTTAATGATTAAATTTAAACTTCCTAAGAAGAAAAAAAGTCTTCCTATTTTTTTAAATTATAGTGATTTGGAAGAAATGATTGATGCTAGTGGTGAAGGTAAATTTGGTGAAAGAAATAAATTAATTGTTGAAATGCTTTATGCTACAGGTGTGCGTGTAAGTGAATTAGTTAATATTAAACTTAGTGATATAGATTTTAATGAAAAAATAATTAGAATTCACGGAAAAGGTAATAAAGAGCGCTTTGTTTTTTATGGTGAATATTGTGAAGAAGCTTTAAATGTATATATTAATAATTTGAGGCGTAAATTAATTGTAAAAAATGATAATGATTTCTTGTTATTAAATAAGTATGGTGGTAAAATCAGTGATAGGTCTATTAGGAATATAATTGATACAGTGATTAAAAATACTAGTGTAAAAATGAATGTCCATCCTCATGTACTTAGGCATACTTTTGCAACGCATTTATTAACACAGGGAATTGACCTTAAAAGTGTACAATTTTTGCTAGGACATGAAAATTTAAGTAGTACTGAAATTTATACGCATGTTACTGATGAAATGCTTAGAAATGTTTATTTGCATAGTCATCCGAGAAGTGAGGAGGAACGTAGTGAGTAAATTATATTTTAGATATGGTGCGATGAACTGTGGTAAAACAACTCTTTTGTTACAGGTTGCTAATAATTATGAAGAAAGAGGTATGAAGGTAGTAATTATTAAACCTTTTGTAGATACGAAAGGAAATGATACTATTGTTTCAAGAATTGGCTTATCTAGAAAAGTTGATTATCTCATTAAAGATGATGATAATATTAAGTCATATTTAAAAAGTTGTTATAATAATAAAGTATCGTGTGTTCTAGTAGATGAAGCTCAATTTCTAAATAAAGAGCATGTAGATGAATTGTTTTTATTTACCAAAAAATATAATATTCCTGTAATTTGTTATGGACTTAGAAGTGATTTTAAGACTGAGGTGTTTCCTGGAAGTTTAAGGCTTTTTGAAATTGCTGATGTTATAGAAGAGTTGTATACTATTTGCAGGTGCGGTAAACGTGCTAAATTTAATGGAAGAATTGTTAATGGCGAATTTGTAAGTACAGGTAGTCAAGTTGCAATAGATGGTGTAGATGAAGTATGTTATGAGAGTCTATGTGGGAAATGTTATTTAGAAAAAGTTCTTAAAATTGATGTAAATAATATAGATGCGGAGGAGAGATAATATGAAATATGTTTACATGTTTAGTGAAGGTAATGCAGATATGAGAAACCTTCTTGGTGGTAAAGGGGCTAATTTAGCTGAAATGACTAATATTGGTTTGCCAGTGCCACAAGGATTTACAATTACAACCGAAGCTTGTACTCAATATTACGAAGATGGTCGCGAGATTAATAAAGAGATTCAAGATCAAATAAATGAGTATATAGTTAAAATGGAAAAAATCACTGGGAAGAAATTTGGTGATAAAGAAAATCCATTATTAGTTTCTGTTAGATCAGGTGCTAGGGCGTCAATGCCGGGGATGATGGATACTATTCTTAATTTAGGATTAAATGAAAAAGTAGTAAATACTTTGGCAGAAAAGTCTGGTAATCCTAGATGGGCTTGGGATTGTTATAGAAGATTTATTCAAATGTATTCTGACGTTGTTATGGAAGTTGGTAAAAAATACTTTGAAGAATTGATTGATGAAATGAAGGAAAAGAAAGGTGTAAAATTAGATGTTGAATTAAATGCAGAAGATTTAAGAGAGTTAGCTAATCAGTTTAAGGCTGAGTACAAGTCAAAAATTGGTGAAGATTTTCCTGATGACCCTAAAGAACAATTAATGGGAGCCATTAAAGCAGTTTTTCGTTCTTGGGATAATCCACGTGCTAATGTGTATAGAAGAGATAATGATATTCCTTATTCTTGGGGAACAGCTGTCAATGTTCAATCAATGGCTTTCGGTAATATGGGTGATGATTGTGGTACTGGTGTTGCATTCACTCGTGATCCTGCTACTGGTGAAAAAGGTTTATTTGGAGAGTTTTTAACAAATGCTCAAGGTGAAGATGTTGTTGCTGGTGTTCGTACGCCAATGCACATATCTGAAATGGAAGAAAAATTTCCTGAAGCTTTTGCTGATTTTAAAAGGGTGTGTAAAACTTTAGAGGAACATTATAGAGATATGCAAGATATGGAATTTACAGTAGAGCATGGTAAACTATATATGTTACAAACTAGAAATGGTAAGAGGACAGCTCAAGCAGCTTTAAAAATTGCCTGTGATTTAGTAGACGAGGGTATGCGTAGTGAAGAAGAAGCAGTACTAATGATAGATCCTCGTAATTTGGATACTTTATTGCATCCACAATTTGATGCTAAAGCTTTGAAAGAGGCAAAAGTTTTAGGTAAAGGTTTAGGTGCGTCTCCAGGTGCTGCTTGTGGTAAAGTTGTTTTTACAGCTGAAGAAGCAGCAAAACAAGGAATTGGAGGAAAAGGTGAAAAAGTTATTTTAGTTAGACTTGAAACTTCTCCAGAAGATATTACTGGTATGAAGGCAGCTCAAGGAATATTGACAGTTCGTGGTGGTATGACTAGCCATGCTGCTGTTGTTGCTCGTGGTATGGGTACTTGTTGTGTATCTGGATGTGGTGATATTCAAATGGACGAAGTTAATAAGGAGTTTAAGTTGGCTGGAAAAACATTCCACGAAGGTGATGTTATTTCAATAGATGGTTCAACTGGTAATATTTATGATGGCGAAATTAAAACTGTTGATGCAACTATAGCAGGTGAATTTGAACGTGTTATGAACTGGGCTGATAAATATAGAAAGCTTGGTGTAAGAACTAATGCTGATAATCCAAGAGATACGAGAAAAGCTGTTGAATTAGGTGCAGAAGGTATTGGATTATGTCGTACTGAACATATGTTCTTTGATGAGGAAAGAATACCTGCAATTAGAAAAATGATTTTGTCTGATACAGTAGAAGAAAGAGAAAAAGCTTTGAACGCATTAATTCCGTTCCAAAAAGGTGATTTTAAGGCAATGTATAAGGAATTAAAAGGTTTGCCTATGACTGTTCGTTACTTAGATCCACCTTTGCATGAGTTTCTTCCTACTGAAGAAAAGGACATCATTGCACTTGCTAAAGATATGGGTGTTACAGTTGAACGTTTAAAGGCTAAATGCGCTGAACTTCATGAATTTAATCCTATGATGGGTCATAGGGGTTGTCGTCTTGCAGTAACTTATCCAGAAATTGCTAAAATGCAAACTCGTGCTTTAATGGAAGCTGCAATAGAAGTTAAGGATGAAGAAGGATTTGATATTGTTCCTGAAATTATGGTTCCTTTGGTTGGAGAGGTTAAAGAGTTAAAGTTTGTTAAAGATATTATTGTTGAAACTGCAGAGCAAGTTAAGAAAGAAAAAGGCTCTAGTATGGAGTATCATATCGGTACTATGATTGAGATTCCAAGGGCTGCTTTAACTGCTGAAGAGATTGCAAAAGAAGCCGAGTTTTTCTCATTTGGAACAAATGATTTAACACAAATGACATTTGGTTTTTCAAGAGATGATGCGGGTAAATTCCTTAATTCATATTATGAAAATAAAATTTATGAACAAGACCCTTTTGCTAAATTAGATCAAATTGGTGTTGGAAAATTAGTTGAGATGGCTGCAAGAAATGGAAAGAAAACTAGACCTGATATTAAACTAGGTATTTGTGGGGAACATGGTGGAGATCCATCAAGTGTTGAATTTTGCCATAATATTGGATTAACGTATGTTTCTTGTTCTCCATTTAGAGTTCCTATTGCTCGCTTATCTGCTGCTCAAGCCGCTATACGTGAAAAAGGGAGCAACTAGGTAATATTAGCACTTGTCTCACTTAATCATTGCAAATAATGATATACTTTGAGTTTAAGCAAGATATAGTATATTATTGATGCAGTGGAAAGTGTGTAAATGTTTTCGTTTAAATGTGGTGCGAGTAATAAATTATTCTGGAAGAAAATATTTGAAAAACTCTATCGAGTGATGGAGTTTTCTTTTGTTTATAAAAACACTTAATTTTTACTAATTGTGTGATATAATTTAGTTAAGGAGAGTGTTTATGAATACGATGAAAAATATGTTGTGGGGAATTGTATTAATTATTTTAGGTTTGATATTAGGTTTAAATGCACTTGATATAACTAATATTGATATATTTTTTGATGGTTGGTGGACTTTAATAATTATTATTCCTTGTTTTATTGGTTTATTTAAAGATAAAGATAAAACTGGTAATGTTATAGGTCTTATATTAGGTTTTGCCTTGTTGTTTTGTTCTTTAGGTCTATTAGATTTTGAAGTGATTTGGAAATTAGCATTTCCTGTAATTTTAATAGTAATTGGGTTATCATTTGTTTTTAAAGATAGTTTTAATAAAAAAATTACTGATGAAATAAATAAGATTAATAAAAAAAGTGTCGGTGAAAATGAATATTGTGCAACTTTTTCTAGTCAAAATGTAAACTTTAATAAAGAAGAGTTTAAAGGTGCGACTATTAATTCTATTTTTGGTGGAGTGAAACTAGATTTAAGAAAAGCTATAATTAAAAATAGTCAGGTAATTAATTGTTCTGCAATTTTTGGTGGTATAGATATTTATGTTCCAGAAAATGTTAATGTAAAAATTAAGTCAAATTGTATTTTTGGTGGTATATCAAATAAGAAACAAGAATTTTTAGAAGAAAAAGAT
Source organism: uncultured Bacilli bacterium (assembly GCA_944363885.1). Taxonomy (GTDB): domain Bacteria; phylum Bacillota_I; class Bacilli_A; order RF39; family UBA660; genus CALVVN01. The sequence continues at coordinate 6,045 of CALVVO010000034.1, forward strand.
GTTAAAACTATTTATATCAATGCTACAGTTATGTTCGGTGGAGTTGATATAAAATGACATCGGTTCAAAAAGTAATAAAATATTGTGCAATAGGTTTCGCAATTTTGCTTATAGTAAATATTATTTTTGGTATATTATGGGCAGTTGGTTCTTTAAGCGGTTTTTTAGGATTAACTGTTAATACTGATATTAATAAAAATATGGAAATAATAGGTACCGAACAAAGTAATATTAATAGTTTAGATATTGAATTAGGGTTTACGTCATTAGAAATTAAAAGGGGTAATGAATTTAAAGTTGAATCAAATAATTCAAATATTAAGTATTATAGTAAAAATGGGAACGTGGAAATAAAAGAAAAAGATAGTTTTTTTGATTTTTCTTCTGGCAATACTAATAGTGCTGTAATAGTATATATTCCTGAAAATATATACAATTTATATGAATTAGATGTTGAAACGTCAGGTGGTGTAGTTAAGATAAAAGATTTGCAAGTAAGTAATTTTGTTTTTGAACAAGGTACAGGCGAGACTGCGATTGAAAACTTAATTGTTACTAACAAAGTTGATATTGCTGGTGGTGCTGGTAAGATGGATATTTTATCTAGTAGCTTTAATAACCTAGATTTAAAACTGGGTGTAGGTGAGTTTAATTTAAGTGGTGTTTTAACTGGAAATAATGAAATTGAATCCGGAATTGGTAACGTTAATATCAACTTAACTAATGGATTAGATAGTTATAGAATTAGAACTGAAAAAGGTGTTGGCATGATTAAAATAGGTGAAAAAGAAATGTCTAATAATGAAATATATGGTAGTGGAATAACTAATATTAATATAGAAGGCGGTATTGGAAATATTAGTATAAATTAATAATAAAATTATTTACATACTCAACTATAAAAAAATAAGTGGGTTTGATATGAACCCCGTTTCTTGGACATGAGAAACGAGGTTTTAATATGTCAAAATTAACTTATGAAGATAAAATAAA
>CALVVO010000035.1 GCA_944363885.1 uncultured Bacilli bacterium
ATGTATTTGCTATGATTGGTTTGGGATTAGGTTTCGTTTTAAAAGTATTTAAAAAGTAATACAAATTACAATTTATTGATTAAATATCTATAAAAAATTTGTAGTTATATTTTAGTTATTTTTTATAAAAATAATTCAAATTTACTTATATTTAATCAAATCTATTCAAACTTACTCAAATTTTACAAATAATAAAAAGCCTTAAAAAATAAAGGCTTTTTTGATATTTTACATCATATTACTAATTAGAGCTTTTTTTTCATACCCGTGAGGTTGTGAGTTCGATCCTCACCGTCGCTACCATTTTGTTGATACGTAAGTTAATCGTTTATTAATGATTGACTTTTTTTATTTAGTATAAATTTTATTTATTTAATTTTACTTATATTAGAAATATAAAAATATATTTTATGAAATTAAGCATGTTAACATTTTTACAACGTTTTTTTAAGTTTTATTGTATATTTTTTATATATTTTGTATAATTTAATACGAGGAGTATTTATGAAAAAAAGAATTTTAATAACATATGGTTCTTATGGTTCTGGTCATAAAACAATTGCCAATTACATTAAAAATTATATTGAAGATAATTATGATTATGAAATTAAAATTTTAGATTTTACTGAACATTCAAATATTATTGGTAAAATTGGCATAAAACTTTTTGATTTTAATATTAAGTATAGAACTAAATTCTTATTTAACTTATCATATGAATTGATGGATCATAAATTTACTACTTATAGATTTAAAAAGTTTACAAAGAAAAGTTTTGATAATAATTATAATAGAAAATTTATAATTGATTATGATCCGGATATTACAATTTCAACTCATTTTTTTGGCAACAATTTGGTTTCATATTATAATGATTTGAATCTTACTCATAGTAAAATACTTACAATAATAACTGATTATAAATCTCATCAGTGGTGGATTGCTAATCATAAAAATGAGGACGCATTTATTGTTGCTAATGAAGTTGTTAAAAATGAGTTGGTCGATTTAGGCGTTCCTTCTAACAAAATTTTTCCTTATGGTTTGCCAGTAAATCCAAATATTGATAATTTGCTTAAAAGTAAAGAAGATATTTTAAAAGAATATAAGTTGTCTGGAGATAAACCTGTTTTGCTGTTTTTTGGTGGTGGAAGTGCCGGAAGTATGAGTTATTTTGATTACTTTAAAATTGTAGCAAAGCAAAATTATAATGTTGATTTGATATTTGTCTGTGGAAAAAATGAAAAGTTAAAAAATAAGTGTGATGACTTTATCAAGAGTAAAAATATCAAAAATGTTAAAGTTTTAGGTTTTACAACTGATGTTTTTAATCTTATGAAAATTAGTGATGCAGTTATTAGTAAGGCTGGCGGTGCTACAGTCACTGAATGTTTGGAAATGAATACCCCAATGATAGTAATTCCTGGCTATGGTGGTCAAGAAAAATATAATGAAAGATTTATGTTGAGAAAACGTTTTGCTTTAAGGGCTAGAACTTATTTTGGTTTAAAAAGAATTGTCAAAAAAGTTTCCAAAAATCCCGTCATACTAAAAAGAATTAGACTTAGAATGCTCAATAATGATAAAAATAATTCTGTTAGTAAGATTTGTAAACTTGTTGATAAAATGTTAAAAAAATGACTTTAAGTCATTTTTTTAGTCTGCATAATTTTTAAAATAATTTTTTATATAAACTACTGGAGTTCCTTTATCTCCACTTCCACTCGTTAAGTCACATAGTGAACCTATTAAATCAACATATCTTCGTGGTGTTGTTCCTTGTGTTTCAATTTTTCCTTTTAAGTTTATTTCTTTTTCTTTTATTTCTTTTTTTATTGCGCTTGCTAGTTCTTCTCCGGTTAAATTTTTGAATTTGTTATCGGATAAATATTTTAGTTTTAGTTCATTAGGACTGCCTTCTAACCCTTTTGTATATGCTGGGCTTACTACTGGGTCAGCTAATTCCCAAATTTTTCCTACTGGGTCTTTAAAAGCACCGTCGCCGTAAACCATTACTTCAACATTCTTACCAGTACTTTCTTTTATCATTCTTTGTATTTTGTTAACAAGTTCACTCCCGGTTCTAGGAAATAATTTAACTTTTTCTTCAGTTGAACGATTAGAACCTAATAAACCATATTGTTCGTTATATCCGCTTCCATTAACACTTTTGTTTAATATTTCGTCCATTCCTAATACTTTCACGCCTTTGTTTCTTAATAATTTTTGTTTTGTTTGTTCCCTAGTATGTATATCACAGACTAATATACTTGTTGTGTATTCTAGTATTGTTTCTGGATTATTACTTAAAATGAATTCAATTTTACAGTTCTCGCTTTCTGCTACTTCTTTGTAAAATTCAATCATATTAACGCCAGTAAAAATGTGTTTAAAGTCTCCAAATTTTTCAAAATACTCTTTTTCAGTTATTACATCTTTATATGGATCTATGCTATTCATTGTAAGTTTATTTTTGTCAAGTATGTCATTGCCAACTTCATCGCTAGGATAACTTAATAAACACGTTATTTTTTCGCTTGCTCTTGCAAAAGCTTTTAATAATACTGCAAATCTGTTTCTGCTTAGTATTGGAAAAACTATACCTATATGCGATGTATCTAATTTTTGTTGTAAGTCTTCAGCTATTTGATCTATTGTAGCGTAATTTCCTTCACTTATTCCAACTACCGCTTCAGTTACTGCTATTATGTCTCTATCTTCAACTTCAAAATTTTCTAAATTACTAGCTTCTAATACGCTATCAACAACTATATTAGCAAGATTATCTCCTTCTTTTATTATAGGGGTTCTAATCCCCATGGCTATTGTTCCAAGTTTACTCATTTTACACTCTCCTATACTTATTATAACATATATTGGTTTGTTAACTATATTTTTTGAATTTTATTGTAAAATAAAAAAGCACTGCTAGAGTGCTTATTTTCAATTGGTGACCTGTACGGGATTTGAACCCGTGAATGTCGCCTTGAGAGGGCGATGTGTTAACCATTTCACCAACAGGCCAAGATAGAATATCTATTTTTGTAGATATTCATCGAATAGTTTTATTCTCTCATTAATTTGTTCTTTTGTAAATAGTTTTAGTATTTCGTATAGGTCTGGCGTCATTGTTCTTCCTGTTATAGCAACTCTTATTATTTCACATACATCTGCAACTGAACCTTTATATTTTTCTGGATTTTGTTTATACTCTTTTGTTTCACTTGCAAATCCAAATTTTGGGCATAAATCTTTGATTTTTTTAAACCAGGTATCTTTGTCATCTTCTTTATTATAATAATTGACAAAATATTCTTTTAAAATTTCTGAATCGTAAAATTCTTTTTTTGGAGTTTCATATTCATTAAATAATTCATCAAAAATGTATGATGTTTCTTTTTTAACATCGCTATAACATGATATATCTTTTCTTGGTCTAGGTATGTTTCTTTCTATGTTTAGAAATGCTATTACTTTTTCTTTGTTATTTAATAGTATATTATAAAAATCTCTGTCATAATCTTTAGAGTATTCTAATGTTTCTTCATAAATATCATTTGAACTTTTTTTGGAAAAATAAATTTTTGATATGTTTATTAATTTATCTAAGTCAAATAATGAGCCTCCTACTGACATTTTATTAAATTTAAATGTGAAATCTGAAATAGTTTTTTCGGGGTTTTGCATATACCACATTTCGAAGTCAGAATTAAGTAGTGTTGCCAAATATAATCTTACTGCATCTACTGGTATTCCCATCTCTGAATAGTAACTCACTGCTGCTTCAGGATCTTTCCTTTTACTTAATTTTCTAATTGTTGTGCCTTCTCTTTTTGTTAAAGGGGCTATATGTGCGTATTGGGGTGCTGGAAATCCAAATGCTTCCCATATTTGTAAATGATATGGTATGGAAGAAACATATTCATCGGCCCTGGTAATTGTTGTTATATCCATCAAGTAATCATCAACTACATGCGCAAATGCATATGGTGGCAAACCATCGCTTTTTAGTAAAACGTGATCTATGTCATTTTCTGGAAATTCCATTTTACCTTTAATTAGGTCATTAAATATGAATTTTTTATTAAAATCGCCTTCGCTTTTTAACCTTATTACAAATTTGTCTCCATTTTTAATTTTTGCTTCTATCTCTTCATATGTTAAATTTCTACATTTAGCATATTTTCCATAATAACCTATTCTGTCTTTTTTTTCTTGCTGCGTTTCTCTCATTTTTTGTATTGATTCTTCTGAACAAAAACATGGATATGCTTTACCTATTGAAACTAAATATTTTGCAAAAGATAAATATATTTCTCTTCTTTTCGTTTGAATATATGGCCCGTATTTGCCTTCATTCATAGGGCTTTCATCAATAATAAATTTGTAATTTTTTAAATCACGTATTATATTTTCAATTCCGTTGTCTATTTCTCTTTTTTGATCTGTATCTTCTATTCTTAAAATGAACTTTCCGTTTGATTGATGGGAAAATATTTCTGGAACAAATGCCGCGAATAAACTACCCATGTGAATAAATCCTGTTGGTGATGGTGCAAATCTTAATATTTCTTCACCATCTTTTTTTTCTCTTTTTGGGTATTTTTCTAGGTAATATGATATGTCTTTAGCATCTGGAAATAATAGGCCCGCAAGTTTTTTATAGTCCATTTTTTCACTCCTTTGGTTGCCCTAGTTAGATTCGAACTAACGATGCCGGAGTCAGAATCCGGTGCCTTACCGCTTGGCTATAGGGCAATTTCATTTGTATTATAACATATTTTTTATTTAAAAAAAGTCTATTTCTTCATTAGTATTTAATAAATTGACATAAAATACTATTATACTAGCTATTAAAAATAGTATTGAGGATAGTAAAGCATAGTTATTTGCCTTTTTATCTTTGTTACTTAAATTTTTATCTGGGTTTTTAAAATTTTTGTATGATGTATATACAAAATAAAGATATATTAATATCCCCACTATTATTATTGCAGAACGAATGCTAGTTATAACTTTAGTACTTTCTTTATTGTTTTTTATGTTATCTTCTTCAATGTTATTACAAATTATTGCTGCTATAGATATAACTATATATACCACAAATATGAAATCATTAATTTTTATTTCTTTTAATCTTTCATAGTCAATATTCATATTCTAATTTATGAAAAAAATTGTCAACAAAGAACTTATTGACAATTTTTCGTTATTTTATGTAAAGTGTTTCTCCTTTATTTAGTTTTATCATATAATTATTGGTTTCTTCAACTATGTATTTAAATTTGTAATTAGTTTCTTCTTGATCTACTTTGTCTTCGTCGACTCTTCGGTAGACTGTGACGCTTTCCCCTTGGTTAGCCACCCAAAGGTTTTGTCCAATATTGTACCAATCATAAGTTTCCCCCTTTTTTTCTTCATAAAAATTATAGTATTTATTTTTTTCTAATAGTCCAACTCTTTCTGAAGTTTCACTTGGTTCCTTCCTAATACTTAAACTAGAAATATTTGCTTTTATTTGATTTATTTTTTCATCTTTTTCTGCTGGGCTTACTTTTGTTGTATATTTTACGTATTTAGCACTGTTAGTATCAATTTGTTGGTTTGGATATATGTATGTGTAAAGTAATGGGTCTTGTTTTACATTGTTTACAAAAACTTCGTAATGTAAGTGTACACCTGTAGAATGGCCTGTTGTTCCCATAATTGCTATTTGCTCCCCAAATTTAACCTTATCTCCGATTTTTACATTGATACTATTATATTTTAGATGTGCCATTAGCGTTATTAAACCATTGGCGTGTTGTATTTTAATATAATTACCGTATGAATTTCCACTCGAGTCCTGTGTTTGATAGTTATTTTTTACTCCAATTACTGTTCCATCTTCTGGCGCGTATATAGGAACTTCTTCTCCTCTATTTTGCCCACGCATGTCTACTCCGTTATGAACATTTTTTTTGAAAGTTTGAGTTATATATATGTATTTTAATGGAAATGCTAGCATTATTTATCATCCCTTTTGATTTCAATATATTGTTTAATATTTGAATAACTTGGAAATATTTTATCTTCAAATAATTTGTAAATTGTGTCAGCACCGATAAAAGTTATTAAACCTACCCATAAAGAATCATATATGTTTAAATTACTAAAAGATAAAGAGAAAAGTATTCCAATTAGTAATGATGATATTATGGTTATAGGTACTATATGTCTCTTACTGGGTAAAATTGATTTTAATTTTTGAACGAATGTAGTTACTATTATCCCTGCACTCATAGCAACCATCAAAGTGTTTTTAAGTGTTTCTATTTCAATCATTTTATCACATCCTATGATATAATAGGATTGTTTTCCTATTACATTATTAAGATATGTAAAATATTTTTTTTAATATATTTTATTTAACTAAAAAAATACTTTTTTCAAGTATTTTTTATATTTTTATTTTTCGCAAAACTCTTCTTTAAATTCTATGTCTTTTCTTGCAATTATTATGTCATTTACTCCAGCCATGTTTTGACATTTAAATATATTGTAATTTTCGCCTTCATATATTGTTGTACCTCCATCGTATAACACTTCTTTTTTTTCTAATACGCTAAGTAAATTTTCTATGGTTACATTGCCTGCAGATATTGGAACGCTTATGTCATTTAGTGTACCATCTGTCATTTTTAATTTAACTTCGTCTATACAATATGTTTTTATTATTTGCCCTAATTCATTTGCAACTTCTACAAATTCACAGTCATCTCCATCTGAAGGTGCGACTAGTAAGTGGTAATCTTTATATTCAGCAAAGCACCCAGTTAAGATTAAACATAAAAATGATATTAATATAATTTTCTTCATATTATCTCCTTTTGCAACTTATATTGTTATTTTAACATATTATTAAAAAATATTACAAATAATTTGTTGTTAAACATTAGTTAAAATTATACCGATTTATAATATAGATAACGAACAAAGGTGTACTTTGTTCGTAGAATTAT
>CALVVO010000036.1 GCA_944363885.1 uncultured Bacilli bacterium
ATTCCTATTACTGATAAGAATATTGTTTGTCCTTTGTTGTTTTCCATAGTTCGTTTACCTCCTTTACAATAACAATATTATCAATTCTTGCTAATTTTATCAAGTCTTTTTTATATTTTTTTAACAAAAAAAGTTAAGAAAAAAGTTAAGCATTTTTTAATCGCTTAACTTATTCCTGTAACTTGTAATTTTGTATAAAACATTTTACCTTTATCAATGTCTTGATTAGTATTCGTATCTTTAAATTCAAACGTTAGAACGTAATTATGCTCTTCTCCTGGATTTATTTCTACGTTTGATAACATTGCTTCTCCTTCGTTTACAGGATATGGAACTCTTCCACTATTTAAATTTACAATTTCAGTACCATTTCTAGTTATTCCGTAGTATAGTCTGTTTTCCCATGTAAAGTCGTTATATATATCAGTCCATATTATGTTATACACTAATTTTTGATCTGTATCATTTTTAATTGTAAACTCTTTTGTGCCTTTCCATCCTGGCGCTAAAATGTTGCTCACTAATTTGTCGTCGTCTATGAATGATAAGTCATATGTTTTTCCTGTTTCAAGTTTTATTTCGTCTAAGTTTCCAGGGTTTACAATAAATTCGTAATCAACTATGTTTGTATCTGCTTTCCCGTCTCCGTCTGTATCTATATTGACATCCGCACTTCCGTTACCATCTAAATCTATATTTATATCTGGTATTCCATCTCCGTCTATATCTATATTGATATCTGCTTTTCCATCTCCGTTAGTGTCGCAGTTCAAATCACATACTCCATCTCCGTCTGTATCTTGATTTATTAGGTTTTTATCCGGTTTCCCATCTCCGTCTGTATCTATATTGACATCTGGTTTTCCATCTTTATCATAGTCAATGTTAATGTCTGCTTTAAAGTCGTTGTCTGTATCTATATTTGTATCTGGTTTTCCGTCTCCATCCACATCTATGTTAACATCTGGTTCTCCGTCTCCATCTGTATCTATATTAATGTCTGCCAACCCATCTCCATCTAAATCAATGTTTATATCTGGCTTTCCGTCTCCATCTAAGTCTACATTATTATCTGGAAAATTGTCTCCATTCATATCGCAGTTTAAATCACATACTCCATCTCCGTCTGTATCTTGATTTATTAAATTTTCATCTGGCTTTCCGTCTCCATCTGTATCTATGTTGAATATTGGTTCATCATAATTTGTTCCGTATGAGATATTAACATCTGGTTTTCCGTCTCCATCTGTGTCGATGTTTGTATCTGGTTTTCCATCTCCATCTGTATCTATTCCAACGATTGGTTTTCCTTCACCCAATGAATCAATGTTTATATCTGGTTTTCCATCCCCGTTTGTATCTATATTAACGTCAACTACTCCATCTCCATCTAAATCTATATTGATGTCTGGCATTCCATCTCCGTCTGTATCGCAATTTATATCACATATTCCGTCGCCATTTATGTCTTGGTTAATTAAGTTTTTATCTGGTTTTCCATCCCCGTCAGAATCAATGTTGAAAAATGCACGATATGTGTGAGCATAATGAATATTAACATCAGGAATTCCGTCTCCATCTGTGTCACAACTTAAATCACACACTCCGTCTCCATCTAAATCTATGTTTAAATCTGGCCATCCATCTCCATCTCTATCCGCATTCATATTTTTATTTTTTATGTCTAAATAATTTAAAACTGCAAATGTTGCAGCTACAGATGCACCTGCAAATAAACATAAAAATAATATAATTAAAAGAATGTTTTTAATATTATTTCCTTTTTTTGGTTCCTCATAATATAGTTTTTCTTTCTCAATAATTTCTCTTTGTTCATTGTAATCTGGTTTATTATCTTTTAAATCGTTCATGGTAATTCTCCTTTATTATCTATTTAAATAATAGCATAAACTATTTATTTAATCAACAAATTTATATTTATAATGTCCACATGTCGGTTAATTTTCCATCTTCTTTGTATACAGAGTCCATTACCATTATGTATCCATACAAATTACAATCTACGACTCCTTTGTATCTTTCGAATGTTTCAACATTTACTCCAGCGGCTAAGCTTTCTGCGATATAGATATTGTTGTCATCAAGTCCTACAATTATTGCTATGTGCCCATCTCTTCCTATTAAATCCCCAACTTTTACTTTCCCAGAAGTCATTAAATCATATGTCAGTTCTACTCTCTCTCCTAAATCGCATAAGTCGTCATCTCTATATGTAAAGTCTCCGGCACCTGAATCGCCTACGTCAAATCCACCATTGTACAGTACCCATGATATAAATCCACTACAACTTAAGCCATTTGGATATTTTCTGCCTGCTATAAATCCAGCTTCGGTTTGATAATTCATTAAAGGACATCCCCAGATTGCTGGCCCTGCTTTGATTGCTGTTATTTCTTTTATTTTATCTGTGCTTAAATATAAACCTTTATGGTAATATCTTCCCTCTCCGTCTGCTTTTGGTCTACCTGGGTGATTATTTAATCTACCATTTTCAAAAAAGTATGGTATTTTAACTGGTAAACTCATCGTTAAGAATCTAGCTGCTTCTACTACACTTGCTCTTGTTGCATACCCTACACTATTTACTCGATCAAATAGTATTTCATCTAATAAGTGTGCTTCTTCTTCAGTGTATTGTTGACAAGTTAATTTGGCTTTTTTATTGTTTATAACTTGTTTTATTATTAAGTTTGTTACAATTAGTTCTACTTTAGCTTCTTTACCATCTACCGATGTAATTATAATGTTTGTATTTCCTTCTTTTTTTGCATATACAGTTTCATTTTCTATGTATGCAATGTTTTCATTTTCTACTTTATATGTTAGTGTTTTGTCTATATCTCCAAGCGTTATTAATTCTACTTCCAATTTTTCTTTTCCATCTACTGGTAAATATATTTTTTCTTTTGTTGGTGTAATAGATATAATTTTATTTATTTCTACTTTTTTAGTTGTTGTTTTATTTATTATTTTGTTTCCTCTTTTTAAATAAATTTTATAGTTTCCAGCATCTACTTCAAATTTACATTTGTTATTTTTAGATAATACCCAGTTATTTTCATCAAGTTTTTCTTCAGTTATTTGACAATAAATTTTATCATTAAAAAATGATTTGATATTGATAGTGAGTTTAACTTTGTTATTTTCATTTACTTCACTTACTTCTACATTAGCCACATATGGATCAAGCAATTTATAAATGTTAAATATGAGCAATACAAATACTAATATTATTAACATTATAAATATTATTAATATAACTTTAATATTTTTTTTCATAACTGCCTCTTATATTGAGTATAACATATGATTATTTTTTTAGCGATTATTTTGTGTTTTTTTCAATAAAAAACCTGATTAATCAGGTATTATTTTTGTTTTTTTTGCGTCTTCTTTTTTTCTTAATTCTGTGTTTAATATTTTTTTTCTCATTCTAAAATTCTTTGGTGTTACTTCTACTAATTCATCTGTGTTTATGTAGTCTAAGCATTTTTCTAATGTTAATAATCTTGGTCTTTTTAATACTACTGTATGATCTTTTGATGCACTTCTAGTATTTGTTAGTTGTTTTGCCTTTGTAACGTTTACTGCTAAGTCGTTTTCTCTATTGTTTTCTCCAACTATCATTCCTTCATATACTTCTTCTCCTGGCTCAATAAACATTACGCCTCTATCTTCTAATGCTCCCAAACCATATGCTGTTGCTTTTCCATTTTCCATTGATACTAAAACGCCTAGTTTTCTATTACCAATTTCTATGCTTTCATATGGCATATATTCTTTAAATGCATGGTTTATAATTCCATACCCTTTAGTTAATATTAAATATTCGTTTACAAAACCAATTAATCCTCTAGATGGAATAATATATTTTAGTTTTGTTCCATTTTCTGTGTTAAGCATATTTTCCATGTTTCCACCACGTGCTGCTAGTGATTCTATTACTGCTCCTACTGAGTCCGTTGGTAACTCTAGCTCTAAGTCTTCCCATGGTTCGTATTTTTTTCCATCTATTTCTTTAATTATTACTTCCGGTTTTGATACTTGTAGTTCGAACCCTTCTCTTCTCATGTTTTCAATTAGTATTGAAAGATGTAATTCCCCTCTTCCACTTACTATCCAACTTTCACTATCGTTTGGTTCAACTCTTAGTGATACGTCTTTTTGTAATTCTTTTAATAGTCTTTCTTCTATTTTTCTTGCTGTTAATAAACTTCCTTCTCTTCCTGCGAATGGACTGGTATTTACCCCAAAAGTCATTTTTAATGTTGGTTCTTCTATTGTTAATATTGGTTCTTGTACTTCGTTTCCTTTTTCGCATATTGTTTCCCATACAGATATGTCAGGTAACCCTGCTACTCCAACTATTTCTCCAGCACCTGCTGATTCTATTTCTATTTTTTTTAGACCAACAAATCCGTATAATTTTTGTATTCTAAATTCTTTTTTTGTTCCATCTAGTCTTACACATACAACATTTTCTCCTACATGTATTTTTCCTTGCTTTATTCTTCCTATTCCTATTCTGCCGACATAGTCGTTGTAGTCTAAAAGTGCTGGTTGTAGTATTAATGGACTATTTTCATCTCTGTTTGGTTCTGGTATGTATTTAATTATTGTTTCAAATATTGGTTTCATTGTCTTTTCTTGTGTGCTTAAATCAGGACTTAAACTTGAAGTTCCATTTAGTGCCGATGCATATACTATTGGAAAATCTGCTTGTGATTCGTCTGCACCTAGTTCTATAAATAAATCTAATACTTCGTCTATTACTTCGTCTATTCTTGAATTTTCTCTATCAACTTTGTTTATGACTACTATTGGTTTTAATTTTGCGTCTAATGCTTTTTTTAAAACAAATCTGGTTTGTGGCATTGTTCCTTCTTTGGCATCTACTAATAAGATTACGCCATCAACCATGTGCATAATTCTTTCCACTTCGCCACCAAAATCTGCGTGTCCAGGGGTATCTAATATATTTATTTTATAGTCTTCATAATATAATCCTGTTGCTTTGGCAAGTATTGTTATTCCTCTTTCTCTTTCGATGTCATTTGAATCCATTACTCTTTCTTCTACTTTTTCGTTTTCTCTAAATGTTTTTGAATCTTTTAGTAATTGATCAACTAATGTAGTCTTGCCATGGTCAACGTGTGCGATTATGGCTACATTTCTAATTTGCATGTTTTCACTTCCCTTTTTTACCTAGTGTATTATAGCACTTAGTGTTTTTCTTGTCTATGTTTTTACATCAAAAAAAGGAAGTTTTTCTTCCTATTTTATGTAGTTTTTTATTGCTTCTACCTTGTCTGTTTTTTCCCAATTAAAGTCTTTTTGACCAAAGTGACCATATGCTGCAGTTTTTTTGTATATTGGCTTTTTTAAGTCTAGTTCTTTTATTATGTTACTAGGTCTAAAGTCAAATACGTTGTTAATAATTTCTTCTATTTTTTCTTCATCTATTTTTGATGTGTTATATGTGTTTACATAAATAGATATTGGTTTTGCAACACCTATTGCATATGATACTTGTATTTCACATTTATCTGCTAATCCTGCAGCAACTATGTTTTTTGCAACATATCTTGCGTAGTACGCAGCGCTTCTATCTACTTTTGTATAATCTTTTCCGCTGAACGCTCCTCCACCATGACTGCAACTTCCACCATATGTGTCAACAATTATTTTTCTTCCGGTTAATCCTGAATCACCTGCTGGTCCACCTATTACAAATCTTCCTGTTGGGTTTACATATATCAATGTTTTATCATCTATTAATTTTTCTGGAACAACTGGTTTTATAACTTCTCTTTTTATATCGTCTTTCATTTGTTCGAGTGAAATGTCTGGATCGTGTTGATTTGATATTACAATTGTATTTATTCTTACTGGTTTATCATTTTCATATTCTACTGTTACTTGTGTTTTTCCATCTGGTCTTAAATATGGTAATGTTTTGTTCTTTCTAACTTCAGTTAATCTTTTCGCTAGTTTATGTGCTAAAGATATAGGAAGCGGCATAAGTTCTTCAGTTTCATTCGTAGCATAACCAAACATCATTCCTTGGTCGCCTGCTCCTCTTTCTACTTCTCCACCTTCTTTAGTTTCAAGTGAGTTATCAACACCTAATGCAATGTCACTTGATTGTTTATTTAATTCTATTCTTATAGGACAAGTATTACCATTAAATCCATATTCGTCTTTGTCATATCCGATATTTATAATTGTGTCTCTAGCTACTTTTTCAACGTCTACTTTTCCATTACTTGTTATTTCACCCATAATTAAAACGCCTTTACATGATATTGCTGTTTCACATGCTACTCTTGAATTTTCGTCTTGGCTCAAATAAGCATCTAATATGCTATCTGATATTTGATCAGCTACTTTATCTGGGTGTCCTTCAGTAACTGATTCTGATGTAAATAATTTTTTCATATTACCTCCTTTTTAACTTATTAAGAAAAAAACTTAAGGTATTTTCCTTAAGCGTATATTTATCTTATCTTTCGGATTATACCGCAGGAATTAGCACCACACTTTATTAGTAGGTTGCTGGGTTTCGCAGGGCCTGTTCCCTCCACTCCTCTTAATAAGTTATTTTATTTATTTACATGTTTAATTATATTACTTTATTTAATTATTATCAATGTTTTTAATATTTTTTGTTAATCCTTTTTTAAAATTATACCCTATCATTAGTTAAAATTATACCTTTAAATATATAGTATAATATCTC
>CALVVO010000037.1 GCA_944363885.1 uncultured Bacilli bacterium
AACCCCAATTGAATATAGGACTCAATTAGGGTTTAAATGAATATCTTTTAATTGTCTACTTTTTATTGACAAGTTCACAAGTAAAAGTTTATCTCTTTTCTTATTCGCCAAAGTCTATGCTATCAATAAACTCAATACCCGTCATTTCCTCGTGTATTTGTTCTTGTGTTTTTCTTCTTTCTTCTCTTATTCTTGCTTGTAACTCGTTACTACTTAATTGAGAAGAACTTTCATGTGTATAATTAAACTTTGTATTTTCAAACAACTTAAATATTTTTGTCGGTATTCGCTTGTCGTGGGTGGCTATAAATGGGTTAAGAATAAAATTATTGCCTCGTCCGTCAATGGCGGGTATCGTTTTTATTATTTCCTCATTTCTTAATTGAGTTATTGCTCCTTTAAAAGCACTATCACTACATAAAGTTAAGGCTTGTAATTCTTTACTGCTCATAAAGCCATTAAATTGCTTGTTTTTTAATTTAATAACAAATCCACTGTATTTTCCCCAACCAAGACAAGAGAACATAGTCATTAACACATCGTAGGAACTCTTTGTTAGGTTGCATTGTGCTATTTCTCTAAAAGACAAGTCCATTGTTTTTGTAAACTTTTTACTTTTGTTTATCTCTATTGTTTTATTTAAATATGCTGTTGTCTTTCTGCTTGTTATACTTACAATATCATTATCATTGATAGGAA
Organism: uncultured Bacilli bacterium; assembly: GCA_944363885.1. Taxonomy (GTDB): domain Bacteria; phylum Bacillota_I; class Bacilli_A; order RF39; family UBA660; genus CALVVN01. The sequence continues at coordinate 700 of CALVVO010000037.1, forward strand.
TTGCTTCGCCTGTTTCCAAATCTACCAAAGCACGAGAATATTCTTCATAATCTATCACATCATATATAACCCCCTTAAGGTGTGAAAATTAACACCTCTAAATAGTGGTATGGTATTAAAAATAACACCAATAAAAAACTTAATTTTTCTCTTAAATAAAGGCCAAAAGAGATGTTTTTGTAGTTTCTTCCTTTATTATTCTAATATCGAATTTAATATTCCCACTTGCCATAATTTTTTTGAGCATATTCACAACCGATATAATTTCTTTCAAAACCTGCAATTTCTAATTCTCTATAAAACTTTTCTCCAAATAAGCCTTGCCTCTTAACATGGCTTGCATTTCTTCTTTGATAGTTTCTCTTATAAATGCTTTTAGTTCTTCTTGTTCTTTCTTCTTTTCATGATAATTTTCTTTCGTAACTTTCTTATTTTCTTTGTGCCACTCGTCCATAAGTTTTAAGATGTCAAATTCAAGTGTTTGCTCAAATACCTTTTCAATACTTTTAGTGTCAAAAATATCTTCAAAAACGATTTTGTCTTTCATGTAAAATCACTCCTACAAATTGATTTTCACTTTCCAAAACAATTATAAAAAGTATTACTACTTTTTGTGTAGTCTATACTTTTCTCACATTTATATATTCTTTTAGTATATCTTCGCTTACAAGATAACGACCATCAACCCTAAAGGCTTGTAGTTGTCTTTCTCTAATTAGTTTTTGAACTGTCTTGATAGATAACCCAAGAATACAACTTATTTCCTTAGTCGTGTAAAACTTCATAAATCTAAACCTCCTGTATCTTAGAAGCAGTGAAGTAAACTACCTCTTACTTAAAAGTAGATTAGTACAACTAATATTCTACAATACACGAAAAAAGGCTATTTAAAGCCATTTTGGGAAAGTTAAGTTATACATGAAAAACATATCAAAAAAAGTTAAAAAAGCCCCACACATTGACTAGCACTTGTCTAACAACGTGTAGGGGCTAAGTTTAGTAATTGATGCTTGACTTTTTCAAAAATGAGGCGCTACCTCGAATATACAGTTAGTCATAATTAGTAGATTCTAAGTGTTCTAATGTGTATCCAGTTGCTATATATTCATTATAAATCTTGTTTACATCATTGAATAATTGTTCTTCATAAGAAAACAATATATTCATTTTATCATGACTAACTCTATCGGGATCTATATAGCAAGATGTAGGGGTTTTATTCCAGTCATAGTAACAATAATACTCGGGACTGCTAAGATAACGTATTTGCATACCATTTCCCAAAGTGAAATAAAAATGAATTGAAGTATTATTATCAGACATAAATTTATATCCACCATTTGTACTTGTGTAATATCCATGTTTTTCAATTATATTATAAAGCACATCTCTTGCTTTTTTTCTTTCTTCTTGTGGTATATATTTTTTCCATACCGCATTTAATGTTATATCACTTTGTAAAATTAGATACATATTATCATTATATCGTCCATTGTCATATTCCCAATATTGAAAAATATATCCGTTTTTTGTAGGTGTAGGCAAAGAGCCTACGCTTTCCCATTCCTTGACGGCTTTGGGTTCTATTGTATTCCCACCATTTGTATTAAAATGCACTTTGAATGTTTTAGATGTATTATTATCATTATTAGTGTTATTACTATCATCCGGCTTTTGATTATTATTAGGTTGTTTATTTGGTCTTTCTTCGTTATTGTTTACATTTTCACTATCTAAATTAGGTTTATTATTTGGTTTTTGTTCTTCTTCAATTACTATTGTTGTTTCTAACCTTTTAACATAAGCCTCTATACCAACTATATAACCTTTAATTCCGTTTGATGTTTCAATTTCTAACCATTTGTATTGACTTTCTTTATCTTCGCTTATAACACTATATATTTCATTTTTATAGACATTTCCTATCACTTGAGAGTTAGGGTCTTTGCTTTGTCTAATTTTAACACTATTAGCAACAATTTCTATTTGTATTTTATCTTTGTTTCGTTCATTACTTTGTATAGAAACATTATTATTTGATTTTATTACACTAAAAGTTATAATGCCACCTATAATAGTTGTTGCTACTATACAAGTAATTATGATTACAAGTTTTAAATGACTTATAACAAAACTTTTCATATCAATTCCTTAAATCTTTGTCTAACGAATAAGTTAAATAGTTTGTTTCTATAATAGAGTTATCACTTAATATTGTGTAGTATTCACCAATATATTTAATGTCTTTACTAAACTTTTTATATATTTCACTTTCAATAATCTTTTTCTCGCACTCAATATCTAGATATTTCGTGCATTCTTCTGTTTTAACTTCGCCATAGTAATAATAGCCTTTATCAGTTACAAGTGTTTTTATTTCATATTCCTTTTTATCATTATTATAGTTTAATGTTGCACTTAATATGTTTCCATATTCATTATTAGATAAAAATATTTCTTCTTTCTTTATTGAAAAAGTTGTTTTAGAAGTATCACTATTATAATTTCTATTATATTCTTGCTTATATAAAGAGCCATCATTTTTTAATACAATTCCTATATCGGAAAATGTGTTTAATTCTACTATACTTTGAATATCGTCTTTTAATAATATATATAGCGATAAATCGTTTTCAGTTTGCATTTCTTTAAAATCTAACTCTTTATTATCATTGATAAGACTAGCATAGATTTTGTTATCAGCACTAATTATGTAATAATTTTCATTATATTTTTTTATGTCTTTAGTCTTAATATTCGTGTCTATTTTATTACAATTTTGATTATTACTATATAGTTTTTCATTATCTAAAGATAAACTTAAATATGAACTATCATTTAACATAATAATTAAGTTTTCAGTATAAGTTGTAAGAATACCTTTGATGTCTTTACTTTCTAAATCTTTAAAGACATCACATTTAAGGTCTTTACCTCTAAAACTCATTTCCTCTTTTGAACTATCTACATAATCATAACTATGCGTTTTTACATATTCCATTAAAGTTTTTGCATTTCTTCTTTCATTATTCTTAGTTATTTGTCCTATTTTTGTAAAACCAAAAATACCACCAACTAATACAAGTATAACAATTACTATTATACCTATTATTTTAAATATTTTTTTCATATCATTACCTCACTTTCAATAATTAACATCATAAAATCAAAATCCTTTCTTTCCTCCCTATTATATCACATTTTATCTACGAACGATAAATAAAGAGAAAACTTTATTTTTGAGATAATTTATAATTTATATAGAGGTGGTGAGGCTATGAAAGAGGACAAAAACGACGAAAACTATATCTACTATGTCATAGGTCAAAACTTGAAAAAACTACGAAAAGACAAAGGCTTTACCCAAGAGCGACTTGCCGAAGCGAGCAACTATGCTTTAAGTTTTATCGGTATAAATTGTAAAATAGAAAGTCATAAATATTTTAAACAATTTCAGTAGGTAGTCTTTACCATTTAGCAAAGATTTTAAATATAGACATAAGAGAGTTATTTGCTCCATAGACGAAAATAAAAAGAACCAATAATTAAAGTCATCAGTTCTATATAGTTAAATATATTTCTATCAATTTTTTGACAATACAATAAAATTGTGTTATTATGAATATGTCAAGCGAAATGGCATAAAATAAAAAAGGGAACATTCAGTTTTCGCAAGTTGAATGTCTACCCTAAATATTAAGGAGACATTTAATCTATTGTAAGATTAAGTGTCATTTTTTTATAACTACTATCATAATGATAAGGAGAAATAAAATGATAGCAACTAATCTTAAAACCTTTAAAATAAAAGTTTTTAATTTCATTATTATCAAACCTCCTCTCTTTTGTGAGATTTGGTAGACACTCAACAACTGATATTCCCAATAAAAAGTATACTATTTAAATATGATAAAAGCAAGGAAGAAAAAAATTGCAAAAAATTTGTAAGGTGTGGGACAACATCTTTTTATTTGCTTAAAAATAAGGCTGTTTTAGGCTACTAGATAAGTGATTTATAATAAAGGAGTAATTTAATTGTAAATAAATTAAAACATCAAAAAAAGGGGATGTTAGAAAATAGATAATTTATTTTCTAACATCCCCTTTTCTTTTATACTGCTGTTCCTTTTAACGTATTCAAATTTCCAGTTAATTTATCCAAAATTTTATTTAATCCAGGTATATCTAAAATCGTTCCTTTTAATGCTTTATAAATAGAAAAAACATTAAAAATACTAATTAATACAGAGATAATTATTATCATATTATTTCCATTAGCAGTTAAATACCTTGGTATTTCTTGACAACTTCCCCATGCACACACTTCAGTACTTGAAAATAATAAATATATTACTCCAAATAATACTAATTGTATAATGTAAACCAAAAAAGCGATTACTGAATGTTTTTTTACCAAAACACTTTTTCTTTCAATAAAAAATATTATTAATGGTATCACCCAACAAAACCATCTAGCAACTTCAAAATATGCTAATATTACACCTAAGTACGGTATTACTGAAACTATATTTTCACTAATATTTAGTGATGACTTATTACTTTTTTTCATATTTCCTTTCCTCTTAGGATAATAATAACATATTTATTTGACATATGTAATATAATTATCTTAAAAGAACGTTTAAATGTAAAGTTATGTGATATAATGATTATGGTGAAAATATGAATAATTATAGTTATATTATTAAGTATATTATTTGTTTGTGTTTGTTATATATTTCACTTTTCCTAATATCTAATATTAAAAAAGCAAATGTAAATGACGAACCTTTTGTTCTTAATTTGCATGATATTGAGAAACGTAGCATAAATATAAATAAAGTTGATTACACCATCGAGGCATATTACCCAAAATTTAATAACAATAATATTACAAAAGAAATGAAAAATTTTATTTATAATTATATTAATGATTTTATAAATGAAGATGAACACCAAAGTCTAAAAATAGATTATGAAGTATATTTTAATGATAAAATTCTTAATATCTTTTTTACTATTGATAATTCCTTGAATGATACTTTGTATTATAAAAGTTTTAACTATAATTTGGTAAATAATGACGCAATGGCAATGAGTGAATATGAATTAGATTATGATAATATAATTACTCTACTTTCTAAAAAATACAGTGAAAATGTTGTTGACATTATTAATTCGCTTTCTCATGAAGAATATAATTTTAAATTTACTGAAAATGGCATCCATATTTATTTTAATTCTGATTTATTTGATACACCTTACGTCCCAGATTTATATATAGATTATGACAATGAATATATCATTGATACATCTACTGAAAGAAAATATAAAATAGCATTTACTTTTGACGACGGCCCAGGAAATTATACAAAAGATTTAGTAGATACCTTGAAATTAAATAATTCAACTGCTACATTTTTTATGTTAGGTAACAGGATGAAATATAATCAAGAAACCGTATTATATGTCATAAATAATGGTATGGAAATTGGAAGCCATTCTTATAGTCATAAAAATTTAGATAAAATAACTGAAGCAGAGTTACATGAAGAAGTAAATTCTACAACTATTATTTTTAATGAAATAACTGGCAAAAATATTGAACTTTTTAGACCACCTTATGGAAATATTAACTCTTTTACTAAAGAAAAAATTCCTTTTATAATAATTAAATGGAATATTGATACTGAAGACTGGCTCTATAGAAACGCTGAGCATACGTATAATCACATTATTTCTCATGCATGTGATGGATGTATTGTTTTAATGCACGACATTTATAAGGAAACTTTGGAAGCTGTAAAAATGAGTATCCCAGCTCTTCAAGAAATGGGTTATGATGTTGTCAGTGTAAGTGAGTTAGCTGAAAGTAAAAAAATTGAAATGGTGCCAGGAAATATTTATAGATCTTTTAATAATTATAATTTGCCATTTTAAATTGTTTTTAATATAATACTAGTGAGGGCTTAATCTGAAAAATAAAACTAAATTTATTTTAAGAAAAATACCAAAAAAGGGCAGACTTCCCCTTACCCCAAGTTAA
>CALVVO010000038.1 GCA_944363885.1 uncultured Bacilli bacterium
ACATTATTATTAGCTAATAATGTACCCCCCCCCGTTTAGAACATTTGTTTGCATTACTTTCTCTTGTTTCATTTCTTCTTACCTTTCTATTATCATTTTATAGGTTTTATCTTTTATTGTCAATATTTACATTATTTACAATTAAATGAAAAGTTTAAATAATATAATTATTTTTTTGCCTTTGAAGATAAAATTGATAATTTTTCTTTTTCTTTTTTTAATTTTTCTCTGTCTAAGTCAACTATGTTTTTTGGCGCTTTATTGATGTAATTTTCATTTTTTAACAATTTTTCTCTCTTTTCTATACTTTTTTTGAGTTTTTCTATTTCATTTTCTATTTTTAGGGTTTGTTCCTCTTTATTGTTTTCATTTATGTAAAATTCTATTTTTAAAAGTGGAGAAGAATAAATTATTGTGCTACCTGTAAATGATTCATCAATGTTTAGTTTTAACATTTTTATTAACATTTCTTTTACTTCTTCTTTTGAGGTAAGTTTACATGCTGTTTCTTTTGAAATATTATTCTCTACTTTGTAATTTCTAATATTCGTTATGTTTTCTAATGTTTCTTCTGTTAATCTAAACTCTTCTAAAAACACTTCTTTTTTGTTGTATTTTGGGTATTCAGTAATCATAATTGATTCTTCATTAATTGGTAATGATTTATATATTTCTTCTGTTACAAATGGCATGAATGGATGCAACATTTGTAATATATTTGTAAGGATTTTTAAAAGTATTTTTTGACAAGTTAAATCATTTCTTCCTTTTGTTAGTTCAATGTACCAGTCGCAAAACTTATTCCATATAAATTCATAAAGTTTATTTCCAGCATCGTTAAATCTGTATTTATCCATACTTTTTCTTATTTCTTTAATTGTATTGTTTAGTTCTGTTAGTATCCATTTGTCTTCTATTTTTAAATTTTCTGAATCTATCTCTATATCTTTAATATCTGTTATGTTCATTAATACAAATTTGCTAGCATTCCATAGTTTATTTATAAATTTGGTGATTGATAATAATTTTTCTTCGTCAAAACGTAAGTCCATTCCTATTGATCCTGTAGTTGTAAGATAGAATCTTAAAGCATCTGCACCATATTTATCAATCATTTCCATTGGGTCAACACCATTACCTAAACTTTTACTCATTTTTCTTCCTTGTTTGTCTCTTATTAGTCCGTGAATCAAACAATATCTAAATGGGCTTTCACCCATGAATTCTAAAGATGTAAATGCCATTCTTGCTACCCAAAAGAATATAATGTCATATCCAGTTACTAATACATTTGTTGGAAAATATCTTTTTATATCTTCTGTTTCTGATGGCCAGCCTAATGTGCTAAATGGCCAAAGAGCACTGCTAAACCATGTATCTAATACATCATTATCTTGTACCCATCCAGGTTCTTTTGGCGCTTCTAATCCAACAAATATTTCATCGTTTTTGTACCAAACTGGGATTCTATGTCCCCACCATAATTGTCTACTTATACACCAGTCGTGACAATCTTCCATCCAGTGATTTAATATCTTTTCAAATCTTGGCGGAATAAAATTGATTTTATCTTTAGTTTTTTGATTTTCTAATAAATTTTTTGATAGTTCATCCATCTTAACGAACCATTGTTCTGAAAGATAAGGTTCAACTGTAGCTCCAGTCCTTTCTGAGTGGCCAACTGAGTGTGTATATGCTTCTTCTTTAACAATTAAATTTTGTTTTTCTAAATCTTCTACTATTTTTTCTCTAGCTGCATCTAAACTTAATCCTTCATAAGGCTTTGCATTTTCGTTTAAGTGTCCATATGGAGTTATTGTATTAATTATTTGTAAATTGTGCGTTATACCTATTTCATAGTCATCTGCTGCGTGAGCAGGAGTTATTTTTAAAGCCCCCGTGCCAAAATCTTTGAGAACTCTTGAGTCAGCTATTATAGGAACTACTCTATTAACTAATGGAACTATTACATTATTTCCAATAACGTCTTTGTATTTTTCATCTTCATCGTTGACTGCTACTGCTACATCTCCAAATATTGTTTCTGGTCTAGTAGTTGCTACAGTTATGTAGTCTTCACTATTTTCAAATTTGTATTTTAAATAATATAATTTGCTGTTTTCTTCTTTATATATAACTTCTTCATTGGATAAAGCTGTCATTGCGATTGGGTCCCAATTAATTATTTTTTTACCTCTATAAATCCAACCTTTTTCATATAAATTTACAAAGACTGTATTTACCGCTTTGCTTAGGCCTTCATCTAATGTAAATCTTTCTTTTCTATAATCTAAGCTTAGTCCAAGTTTTTTCCATTGATTTCTTATATTGTTGCTGTGTTCTTCTTTCCATTTCCAACATTCTTCTAGAAATTTTTCTCTTCCAAGTTCATACTTGTCTATTCCTTCACTTTTTAATTTGTTAACGACTTTGCTTTCAGTAGCTATTGCAGCATGATCCATTCCTGGCAACCATAATGTGTCATATCCGCATAGTTTTTTGTATCTTATTATTACATCTTGTAAACTTGTATCTAATGCATGTCCTAAATGTAAATTTCCTGTAACATTTGGTGGTGGAATTACAATTGAAAATGGTTCTTTTCTTTTATCTCCACATTCAAAATAATTTTTTGATAACCAAAAGTCATATTTTCCTTCTTCAACTTTTTTAAAATCATATTTGTCGTTTAACATTTTTACCTCCAAAATAAAAGGATAGTACAAGGAGTGCGTTTTTGCACGGTACCATCCTAAGATTAACTTAATTTTATAACGGTTTTAATCCGTGATTTCTTAATTATTCAGAAATCAAACTCCCAAGCTACCTTCAATTACTTTGTTTGTCTATTTACACCAAACATAGACTCTCTAAAAAACTACGTAATCTACTCCTCTTGTTCTTCATTTTTATGTTATGAGTATAATATATTATTTTGTTTAAGTCAATATTCTTAATTTTTTATTCATTGAAAAAGCCGTCTATGTAAACGGCTTTTGAAACGATGTTTCTCGTAATATTAGTTGTAGGCTTTATATATATTTAAGATAAAGAGGATATCTATATTTATTATCTAATATTACTTTAATAAAATTATTGTAGAATGTATTTTTTAATTTTTTTATTATCTATATTATCACCTCCACTATATCCAGTATATATTTCTATTGTGAAAATATTGTGTAAGTTTAATGATTTTTTGGTGAGTTTACATCTTCTTTTTTTATATCAAAATAGAACTTTGTGCCTTTTCCTTTTTTTGACTCTACGCCATAATTCCAATTGTGCTTAACTAAAATTGTTTTGCATATTGATAAACCTAATCCTGTTCCTATTTTGTTTCTTTTGTGATTTTTTTCATTTTTGTAATATTTATCCCATAACATATCAATTTCTTCAGGGTCTATTCCTTTTCCTGTGTCTTTGATGCTAACTCTATAATATGTTTTATTTTCTTTTATTTCTACGATTATTTTTTTGTCTTTACCTGTATAGTTTACTGCATTGGTTAGTAAGTTATATATTACTTGTTCAATTTTCTTTTCATCAGCTGTTATCATAAGCGGTTTAGTTCTTTTAAATATGAATTTGTAATTCTCGGTTTCAGATAGAACTTTAAATCGTTTTATTATTGTTTTGATTTGTAATGTTAAATCATAAGTTGTTTTTTTTAATATATTCTTTCTTTCTTCATTTTTTGATAGTTCAAGAATGTCGTTTACTAATATATTTAATCTATCTGCTTCTTCTATAATTATGTTTAAATTTTCTTTTTTCTTGTCAACACTTTCATTATCTAAGTCTCTTGTCATTTCAGCATATGCTCTTATCATTGTTAATGGTGTTTTTAAGTCATGTGATACATTTGCCATTAAATCTCTTCGTAATTCATCTGTCTTTCCCATTTCTATTCTGGCTAAGTTTAACGCTTCTGCAAGTTCTTCTATTTCTTCTATTTTTGTATCTGTACAAATTGGTGAATCGTAGTTGCCTTCGGCTATTTTTTTTGCACCTTTACTCATATCTATTATTGGTTTGCTGATATTTTTAGAAATGTAAAGGGCTACGACAAATGAAGTTATGTACACTATTATTGTTACGTATATTAGTTCTTGTTTTAGTATTATTATGCTTCTATCCATTGGTTCTAAGGAAGCATTTATATATGCGTTTGTGTTCTCGTTTATTTTTACCGCATAAATAATTGTTTTGTTGTTTAATTGCGGATTGTTTATTGTGTAAGTTGATGTTTCTTTGTTTGACGATGTGAATTGCTCTTTGTAATTAATTATGTTTTCATCATTGACATAATATAAACATCCACGATTCATTGCCTCTGATGAATATTTCATTTCACCGTTTGTCACTATTTCTATACATACATTATTATCGTATGATAATGCATTATAGTAAATATCTTCTGAATCTTTGTTGTATAATTCAAGAACATAGTTTCCAATATCTTTCATGCTATTTTTAGTGACCCATTCATAATAAAAATCTAAAAAAAGGATTTGGAGCATCCATATAAAGAATAAAATTATTGTTAAAAATAAGGCTAGATAAAACCATATTTTAAATGCTAAACTATTCGGCTTCACTTTCAAATTTGTATCCTACTGATCTTACTGTTTGTATTAAATTTCTGTATTTACCTAAATTATGCCTTAGCATTTTTATATGTGTATCAACTGTTCTATCATCACCATAAAAATCGTACCCCCATACGTTTGCCAATAATTGTTCTCTTGTTAGCGCAACTCCTTTATTGTTTATAAAATATATTAATAATTCATATTCTTTTGGCGTTATTTTAATCATTTTGTTATCTATTTTTAAAGTGTGCCCCAGTGTGTCTAGTTCAAGAGTCTTATATGTATATTTATCTAATACTTTTTCGCTTCTTTTTAGTATTGCTTTAACTCTGGCCATTAGTTCTTTTGGACTAAATGGTTTTGTAACATAATCGTCAACTCCTAAGTTGAAACTTGATAATTTGTCTATTTCTTCTTTTCTTGCAGATAACATAATTACAGGTATATCTTTTATTTCTTTTATTTTCTTTAATGCTTCAAAACCGTCCATTTTTGGCATCATTATGTCTAATATTATTAAATCTATGTTGGCATTTTCACTTACTGCGTCTACTGCTTTTATCCCGTTTTCAGCTTCAATTACTTTGTAGCCTTCATTAAGACAATATGTTTTTATTACATTCCTAATTAATTCTTCGTCATCTACTATTAGTATTTTCATTTTTCACCTCTACTTGATATTATAAATTTTACATGTGAATTTACTGTGAAAAAAGGAATAATTATTCAAAATAATTTATTCCCATGTTTTCTTTTACTCTTTTTAATGTTTTGCTAGCTTTTTCTCTTGCTTTTTCTCCGCCTTTTTTTAATATTTCATATACTTCTTCTTTATGTTCTTCATAGTATTTTCTTTTTTCTCTTATTGGTGTTAGTATTTCTTCTATTACTTCTATTAGATATTTTTTAACTGTTACGTCACCTAATCCACCTTGTTCATAATGTTGTTTTAATTCTTCGTATTTTTTTCTGTCTTTACACAATGCATCTAAATATATAAATACTGGGTTATTTTCTGTTTTTCCTGGGTCTTCTACTTTTATGTGATTAGGATCTGTATACATACTCATTACTTTCTTTCTAACTGTTTCAGGATCATCACTTAAATAAATACAATTGCCTGCACTTTTACTCATTTTTTGCTTGCCATCCGTACCAGGAAGTCTTCTCGCTCCTTTTGTGTTAGGTACTATGTATTCTGGCATTACTAATGTTTCTCCATATGTTTTGTTAAATGTGTTTACGATTTCACATACTTGTTCTAATATCGGAATTTGATCTTCTCCGACCGGAACTAAATTTGCATCAAATGCTGTTATGTCAGCTGCTTGACTTATTGGATATGTTAAAAATCCTACTGGTATTGATAAACCAAATCCTCTTTGCTTTATTTCTTCTTTTATCGTTGGGTTTCTTTTTAATCTTCCTAAATTTACTAAGTTTAAATAATACATATTTAATTCAGTTAATTGTGGTACATCTGATTGTATAAAATATGTTGTTTTGTTTGGGTCTATTCCAACTGATAAACTGTCTATTGCTACTTCTAATACGTTATCAATTATTTTTTTAGGATTTTTAGCGTTATCTGTGAGTGCTTGGGTGTCTGCAATGAATACAAACATCTCATATTCATTACTGTCTTGCATTTTTACCCTGTTTTTTAACGATCCAACGTAATGTCCTAAATGTAATTTTCCTGTTGGCCTATCTCCTGTTAATACTATTTTTTTATTCATGCTATTTAACTCCTTTTGTTAATTTATAAATAAATTATATCATTTTTATTTTGTTTTTTAAATATTTCTATTTTTTATTAACTAAAATTATTTTGCTTAAAATGGTTGAATTGTATTTCTTTTTATGGTATATTTAACTCACTTTGATGGCGATGTAGCTCAATTGGCTAGAGCGCACGGTTCATACCCGTGAGGTTGTGAGTTCGATCCTCACCGTCGCTACCAATTTTGATTATTTTACTAGGTTTTAAGCCTAGTTTTTTATTGGGAATACCTAATATAGGTGTTCCCATCTTTTTTATTTTAAAATAAATGATATAATTATCTAAACAACAAATAGTAATTTGTTGAAAAGATGGGATGGAAAATTTATATGTTAGTAAGTAAAATAATAAGTAGCATTATAGAAAT
>CALVVO010000039.1 GCA_944363885.1 uncultured Bacilli bacterium
GGGACTGTTACGAATAATTATGTAAGTTTTGGAGGATACTACTGGAGGATAGTAAGAATAAACGAAGACAATAGTGTGCGCTTAATATATGCAGGGACAAGTACAGGAGACACATCAGCATTTATAAATACAGGACAAGAATACAGCTCATATGGTAACAGCTCATATGTAGGATATATGTATACAGCAAACGAGCAATATGGGACAAATACAAATAGTAGTATAAAAACAGTATTAGATAACTGGTACATAAATAATTTAAGTGGATTTGATGAATACATAAGTAAAACAGCAATATATTGTAATGATAGAACAGTAGGGAGTGGCAATTGGACAGCAACAGGAAGTTCCACATTTTACTACGTTGCATATTCAAGGCTAGTGTCTGGGAAAACACCGACATATATATGTGGGAATGAAAATGATAGATTTACAGCAAGCGCAAGTACAGGAAACGGGAAACTAACATATCCAATAGGTTTGATAACAGCAGATGAAGTAGCATACGCAGGAGGAAAAAGTGAGACAACTAATTCAAATTTTTATATGGTTCAGAATGCGACAAGTGGAGCAACATATTGGTGGACAATGAGTCCATATGGTTGGCGCATCTACAGTGTCGCTAACAATGCTTTTGTGTTTTACGTAGGAGGCTCAACTGCTACGGGCAACTTGAGCCTCACCACTGTCCACAACACTCACGGCGTCCGCCCAGTAATATCACTTAAATCATGTGTTCAATATAATAGTGGTGATGGAACAGCAAGTAATCCATATACTGTTAAGTTAACTGATACTTGTTCAACGGCTGAAAACTGACTTTCTATTTTATAATTTATAAAATACAAAAGCTAGAAAAACTTTAATATTCTTTTTTGTTATTGTATAATAATTATAAGGAGTTTTGTGATGAATTTTAATAATTATTTTACATATAATGAAAGTAAAGATTTGTCTTTTAGTTTTCCAACACGTTCATATGTTACTTTTTTGGGTGATGGAAATAAAAGGTTGATTGATAATCTGCTCTTTAAAAACAATCATGATTATATTACTTTAATGTTTGCTAAAATTAATTCTAAAAATATATTCAAATATAAAAAAAGTGTTTCTTTTGTATTGCATGAGCATCTCAATTTGTTTGTTGGCGAAACCGTCAGTGATGATATTGCTTTTGGTATGGAGTGCTTGGGCATAAATAAAGATGAGATGGAAGATAAGCTTGTGAAATATTCTAAAAAGTTTGGGATAATGAATTTATTAGATAAAGATCCTAACTCTTTAGGCATAAGTGATAAGGTTAAAATAAAAATAGTTGGATCACTTGTATGTGAGCCTAAAGTTTTAGTCTTAGATGAAGTATTATGTGAACTTGATAAATGCGATTTAAATATGGTTTTTAAAAATCTAAATGATTTTGCTAATAATGATAATATTGTCTTTAATTTTACTTCTGATGTAAATGAGTGTTTATATGGCAGTGATGTTATTATTTTAAATAATGAAAAAATTCTAATTAGTGGTAAAACTATTAATGTTTTAAATGAAGATAAACTTATGAAGAAGTTGGGTATTGGGCTCCCATTCTTAGTTGAAGTTAATAAATATTTGATAGATTATGGTATTGTTAATAAATATTTTAATAGTGTTGGGGAGTTGGTGGATAATATATGGAAATAGAATTTAATGATGTTAGTTTATTTGTTAATAGTAAGACTTATGCTGAAAAATTATTGTTAAAAAATGTTAGCTTTAAACTTGAAAGTGGTAAAAAATATTGCTTTTTGGGCAATTCTAATTCTGGTAAGTCCGTAATTGGAGATTTAATTAATGGAATTGTTAAACCATCAAGAGGATCTGTAAAAATTGGTGAATTTGTAAATGATGGAAGAAATATAAAAAATGTTAATAGTTTAAGGTTCGATGTGGGGGTTGTTTATAAGAATAAGGACGAAATGTTTTTTAATAAGAAAGTTAAGAGTGAACTTGAGTTTGCTATGAAGTTTTTTAAATATAAAACCAATAAAAGAGTTATCAGAACGATTGAAGCACTTAAGATTGTTGGACTAAGTGAAGAATATTTAAATAAAAATATAAAAGATTTGACTCTTAGTGAAGCTAAAAAAATTGGACTCGCATCTGTCTTAGTATATAATCCTAAAATTATTATATTGGATGAACCTAGTTTACATTTAAATTTTCGTGAAAAGAAGGAATTAATTCGTATTCTTAATTTTATTAATGAAAAGTATGGAAAAACAATTATTGTTATGAGTAGAGATGTTGATTTTATATATGAATTTAATTCTAATATTCTAGTTTTAAATAATGGTGAATTAGTTATGCAAGGCAATAATGATATTTTTTATGATGAAAATATACTTTCCAAATATAATATTTCCAGCCCTTTAATTGTTACATTCTCTAATATGGTTAGGGATAAGTATAATAAAAACTTCAAATATTATAAAAGTGTTTTAGATTTGGTAAAGGGGGTTTGTAACGATGTACTCTAAAGGGTTGTTTGGCTCATATTACCCTGTGAATAGTAAAATTCATGAGATGAGCGTTGTTGTTAAGCTTTTAAATTTCTTTTTGTTTATTTTAATCATGATTGGAAGTAGAAGCTTAGAATTACATTTATTTGTTCTTGCTATTTTGGTGTTACAAATTATTGAATCTAAAGTCCCATTTAGATTTTTCTTTAATATGTTTTATGGATTTAGATATCTCTATTTAATTTTAATATTTGCTTTTGCAGGCACAGGTTTTTCATTAGAACTTTCTTTGGTTTATTTGCTAAAATTGATTCTCATTACTCAATATTTAGCATTGCTGGTGTTCACAACTAGTTTGAGCGAGTTTGATTATGGCATTTATAAGGTTTTAAATCCTATTAATTTTTTAAATTTAAATGTTTCTTATATTTCACTTGTGGTTGGTAACGTGTTTAGATTTATTCCAGCACTAGTAACGACAGAAAATCGCGTTTTAAGGTGTCAAGCTAGTAGGGGAATAGACTATGTTCATAGTGGCATTGTAGGCAAATATTATGCTATTTTGTATTCTTTTAAAAATAGTATTAGACTTACTTTTAAACGTATGAAAGATGTAAATAATTTGGCAAAGTTAAGAATGTTCAGTGTTAAACAAAGACGCACCAACATGAGGACGGGTAAATTTAATTTTTATGCTTTTATGTTACTTGTTTTTCACTTGTTATATTTGTATGGTTATATTTTGGAAGTGAATTTGTTATGAGATATTTGGTTAAAATTTGTTATGATGGTAGTACTTTTTATGGTTCACAAAGGCAAAATGATAAGGTTACTATAATGGGTATTTTCGATAGATGTCTTTCTAAAATTTTTGATAAAGAAATTAAGTGTGTTGGTTGTTCTCGTACTGATAGAGGCGTACATGCTAATGAGTTTTATTTCCACTTTGATTCTTCTAAGGCAAAAGATGTTTTAATTATTAGGAATAGTCTAAATAAATTGCTGCCTCCAAGTATTTATGTTGATGATATTTTTGTTGTTCGTGATGAATTTCATGCTAGATATAGTGTTAAGAAAAAAGAGTATGTTTATCTTATTAATTTGGGAAAGTATAATCCTTGTATGGTTAATTATGCTTTTCAGTATAATAAAGGCTTTGATTTGACTAAATTAAGAAAAGCAATTAAGTTGTTGTCCGGTACACATAATTTTGAAAGTTTTACTTCTGGTAAGTATGATGATTATATTAGAAATGTTGATATTTCTTTTGTTGTTAAAAATAATATTTTAATTATTAAGTTTGTATCTTCTGGTTTTTTAAGATATATGATTAGAAATATTGTTGGGCTTTTGTTGGATTTAAATGAAGATAAAGTTAATTTGAAGGATATAACTAATATTTTTGAATCAAAAAACAGGTCTACTATTGGTAAAACTGCTTTTCCTGGCGGTCTTTATTTAAATAGGGTTGTTTATTAGTCTTCGTTTACACTTAATTCAAACATTGCGTCTCTTAGTTCCATAGCGCGTTCGAAGTCTAATTCTTTGGCCGCTTTTTTCATTTCTATTTCTAGTTCTCTAATTAGTTCTTGTTTGTTCTTTTTAGAGTCTTTTTTAATTGCTTTAGGTTTTGTTTCTTCTGTGTTTGTGACGTTATCATGTATTTCTTTTACTATTGTTTGTGGTGTTATGTTGTGCTCAATGTTATATTTTTCTTGTATTGTTCTTCTTCTTTTTGTTTCTTCTATTGCTATTTTCATTGCTTCACTTATTGTGTCTGCATACATGATTACGTGTCCGTTTTTGTTTCTAGCACATCTTCCTATTGTTTGTATTAAACTTCTGTCACTTCTTAAAAATCCTTGTTTGTCAGCGTCCATTATGCAAATTAGTGAAACTTCTGGTATGTCTATTCCTTCTCTTAATAGGTTGATTCCTACAATTACATCTATTTTTCCTAGTCTTAAATTTCTTATTATGTTTAGTCTTTCTAGTGTTTTTATTTCATTGTGTAAGTATAATGCTTTTACTCCCATGTCTTTTAAATAGTTAGTTAGTTCTTCTGCCATTCTAATTGTAAGGGTTGTGATTAATACTCTTTCATTTTTTTCTGTTCTAACTTTTATTTCGTTTATTATGTCATCTATTTGTCCTTTTGTTGGTTTTACTTCGATTGTTGGATCAAGTAGTCCGGTTGGTCTGATTATTTGTTCTACAACTACACCTTTAGTTTTTTCTAGTTCATAGTCACCTGGAGTAGCTGATACATATATTGCTTGGTTTATTTTTTGCTCGAATTCTTCAAATTTTAAAGGTCTATTGTCTCTAGCACTAGGTAAACGAAATCCGTAGTCTACAAGTGTTTGTTTTCTTTGCCTGTCACCATTATACATACCTCTTACTTGTGGTAATGTGACGTGTGATTCGTCAACAACTAGTAGAAAGTCTTTTGGGAAAAAGTCTATGAGTGTAGTAGGTGTTTCTCCTTCTTCTCTAAGTGCAAGGTGTCTGCTGTAGTTTTCAACACCATGACAAAATCCCGTTTCTTTTAGCATCTCTATGTCGTACATTGTTCTTTGTTTTAGTCTTTCTTTTTCTACTATTTTTCCTTGCTTATCAAGTTCTATAAGTCTTTCTTCTAATTCTTTTTCTATTCTTTTGATAGCTTCTTTTAATTTTTCTTCGCTCGTTACAAAGTGTGATGCTGGGAATATACTGACGCTTTTTTTCTCGTTTATGATGTTACCTGTTAATGTGTCAAATTCGTATATTTTTTCTATTTCGTCACCAAATAGTTCTATTCTAATTCCGTTCTTTTTTTCGTATACTGGTATTATTTCTATTGTGTCTCCTTTTACTCTAAATGTTCCTCTTGTAAAGTCGTTTACACTTCTTTCGTAAAGCATGTTGACTAGTTTTTCTAGTATTGCGTCTCTGTCTATTGTGTCGCCAGCTATTAATGTTAACATTTTGTTTTTGTATTCTTCGACTTCTCCAATACCATATATGCATGATACGCTTGCAACTACTATGCAGTCACTTCTGTTTAATAGGCTACTTGTTGCTGCATGTCTTAGTTCGTCTATTTCGTCGTTGATGCTTGCGTCTTTTTCTATGTATAAGTCTTTGCTTGGAACATATGCTTCTGGTTGGTAGTAGTCATAATATGAGACGAAATATAAAACTCGGTTTTCGGGAAACAGTTCTTTGAATTCACTATATAATTGTCCTGCTAATGTTTTGTTATGGGCTAAAACTAGGGTAGGTTTGTTAACTTCTTGTATAACGTTTGCAATCGTAAATGTTTTACCTGTTCCTGTTGCTCCTAAAAGTACTTGTTCTTTTTTTCCAGAATTAATTCCATCAACTAATTCTTTTATTGCTTGTGGTTGATCACCACTAGGTTGATAATTTGAATGTAATTTAAACATTTTTTTAGTCACCTCCTATTTTATTTTTTATTAAAATTTTACGTATTTTTGTGGTTAGTAATCTAATTTTTGTGTTAAGATCAAATAAAGGTCACAAATTTCATTTTACGGAAAAAATAATATTAAATAATAGTAAAAATATTAAAATTATCAAAGTCTTTATTTATATGTTCTTTCTCATACTCATTATTTTTAAAATAATCATTCATATTATTACTCCTGTTTATTATCAATTTTATTTGCTTCTATTAATAGTTTATCAAAATCAGAAACAAATTTTTTATCTTGTATAATTTTGTATTTTTCATATTCACTTTCTGCTTTTTGTTTTGCTTTTTCAGCAGAAATCTTTCCTTTGCCTTTTAATACATCATAGTGGAATAATTTTAAGGATGTTTCTATTTCATTTTTCCAATCTTCCATAGTCATTGATAGATTTCTTTCAGCATTATTTTCTGCAATATCTAAAAATAAGTTCACCAAATTATTTAAATTTTTTATTTCTTTTTCTTCTAAATAATTTTTAGCAATAGAAACATCTGATTTTAAGATTTTTCCATCAGGAGATTTATTCCGATTAGTTAATCCATATGACAGGACTAATTTTTGATATCAATCATTTCTAAATCTTTAATACTTTGTAAGTAATGAAGTTCTACTTCACTTGGCTTTAATGCAATTCTATTT
>CALVVO010000040.1 GCA_944363885.1 uncultured Bacilli bacterium
AAATAAATTTAGTTCAAGGTTTTCATTCCTATGTGTGCCTTGAACGTAGTGAAAGGAATGAAACTTTATATGAAAGAAATTTTAAATAAAATAAATAGGTCTTGGCCTAAAGATTTAATTATTAGATATTTATATATTAAATTAGCACCATTCTTTCAACGTGATTTATTATATTTTTTAGTTACAGAAGAAGAAAAAGAAAGACAATACAAGCAAGGATTTATAAATAGATTCCCTAACATCGTATGCTCCACTTTAGCAGATTTTTATGTAAACTTATTTAATCAATATGGAATAAACGCTAAGAAAATAATTGCTAATAGTGCAAAAATACCACTTTATGCTGTTATTGTAGAAGGGGATAATGGCTATTTTTATATTGATCCACTTAATGATTTATTTTATAATCAATATGGGTTAAAACCTTTCTTTTTTGGAAATATTCCACATTACAAAACACTGAGTAATAATTACAAAGAATTAATAAAATTGCCTTATGAATACATTCAAGAATTAGACAAATATTTAAATTTTAATTTTTTAGACAAATTGTTTAACCAGATGCATGAAACGTTTACTGATAGAAAATTAGCTAATAGTTTTTTTGGGTATCCTGAAAATTCTAGGATAGATTTAAAAGAAAATAAAATTTTATTTTATGAAAAAGAATTAATTAATATTGGGAATGTTAATGGACCATTTGAGCGCGCACAATTGTACAAGTATTTAAATGATAGATTATTAAATCATAGTGAAAGGAAATATACTAAAGTATGTTTAATCGACATAAACGAAAATCCACATATTGCATTAGAATTAATAAATAGAGATGGAAGCATCCTATTTGAAGAACGAAAAAGAGATGGTAAATATGTGTTAGTGAGAAAATAAAAGACATGTTATGTTTTTTTACTATAAATTTTTTTTAAATAATTATAAAATCAATTTTTTTTATATTTTATCTCTGCCTATACCCGTAATTCAAAACATTTATAAATTTTTGTATATACCTATATTAGCATTATTCTTATTGATAGAAATCTAAACTCCACAGGCATAGAAGGTATATATTTTTATAAAATTACTGACAAAGAAAAATGAAAATTATTCTTTTGCAATTTCCACATATCCAGTCAAATACCTAATATCGAAAACATAAACAAATAAGCAAATTTTTTTCTAAAGGTGAATCCATAGATATTTATTCTCAAAAAAACACTAAACAAAAAATTCAATATTATTAAAATATCCACTAAAATCATTGGTTGGTTATACTTCAGAAAAAGCTTTCAAAAGTGTATATAGTGAATCTTTATATTATAAAATATATATTTTTCTGCAAAATGTAGACAAACCCTAGATTTTTTTCTAGAGGTTTTCTTTTGAATATTTTTTTCACGACAAAAAGTAAATTTTTTTTAAAGTTTTGTAATTTATTTTCAAAGCAATCTAATTTAGTAGGTATTTCCCCTGCTTTTTCATTTCTTATTGATAATATTTATTATTTTGTGCAACACAAACAAACCATATATAATTATGATTTTTTTCAATCCTTTATACATGCATACCTATAACCATAATTAAAACTTTTTTCATAATTTTTCGAAAATCGGAAAAATGGAAAATATTTTACTCAAAAGGAAAACTTATAAATTTTTCTATATTTAACATCTACTTTTATTCTTCACAAGTTTTTCTCATAGATTTAATTTTATCCAAAGTAAGAACAAAACTAACTTAAACAGTACCTCTAATCAACACTGAGCCTTCCATTATTTTCACAATATTTATCTTTAACTAAATTACAAATAAAATTATTATGGAATAAACTGTTTCCTAAAAGAATTTCATCCATCTTTGTCATTAAAATTTCACTTTGGATATTTCTATTAATACTAATTATTATTATCAACTTATTACTATTTTAATTATTTTTATTATACCATTTTTCATAACAAAAAACGAGAAATTTATAATTTTTTATGGCTAACTTTTTTCGCACGTTGGTAATAACACTTTTTTTATAAATAAAAGAGTATTGAATTTTGTCAATACTCTGAAAAATCAATCTTTTCAGATTGATTTAATCAATAACGTCACATTGGTGCGACGATTTTATCTTATGGAGCGATAACAAAGGTTATTTGAAACTCCAAAGTAAAGTTGATAAACAACTAATTTCTATAACAATAATACCATAATTTTATCTAAAATCCAATATATTTATGTTGAGTTTATTTTCTTTTCCCAAAAGGTATGAAAACAATTAAAATAATGTTATAATTATTATAGTGAATATTTTAAAAATATTCTTTTTTTATTTTAAATGAGGTGAAGTCAAAATGGAATTAAGAAATGTTGATATTAGAAATTTTAAGTCCATCGAAAATATTAATTTAGATTTAGAAAAAGATTGTAAAATTTTAGTAGGATTAAGTGAGAGCGGAAAAACCAATTTTTTAACAGCACTTAAAACATTGGATTCAAATGTAGTTGTTGATAAAACTTATGTGAAAGAGGGAACAAGAAAGGCAGAGAAAGCTATAATTGATTTTGAATTACAATTCAATGATGAAGAAATTAAAATTATCGCAGATGAATTTCTAAAAACTCACAAATTTATAAATGAAATGATTTTGTGTCAAGGTGAAAAAGTTAATATAGTTGACTTTATTAACCATAAAATAGTTTACAGGATAGATATAAGAAATAATTCCAGACAGTTTCTTTATTATGTATATAATGATTCTAATAATAAATATAAACTAAATTCCGGATATACTTATATTAATGCTCAACCAACTAACAAAATAAATCTTGTAAAATTAGATGATAATTCCAATGTCGAAGTTGATTGTTTTACAATCATTTCTAATAAAGAGTACGAATGTTCAATTGAAAATGATATTAAAACGTTTTATGACATATTAGAAACAAAGATTATAGAAATAATCCAAAAAAAAGATTTCGAAATACCTAAGGTACTATATTGGGAATATGACGATAAGTATTTACTTCCTTCTGAAGTGAAAATTGATGACTTTATTAATAATAATGATATATGTATTCCTTTAAAAAATATGTTTGAGTTATGTGGTATTTTTAATATTAAGGAAGAATATGATGATAAAAAGGAAATGGGTGAATCTTCTTTTCAGAATTTGCTTGATAGTATTAGTGATACAGTTGATGCATATCTAAAAAAGGTATGGAAAAGTATGCCTAAAGATTCGAAAATAGTACTACAAGAAGTTGGAAATGTTATAAAAATAAGAATTAAAGATAGTAAAAATACATATTCAGTAGATAAAAGAAGCGATGGCTTTAAAAGAATAGTCACTTTTTTACTTATGTTATCTATTGACAATAAAAATAAGGCATTAAACAATACATTGTTATTAATAGATGAACCAGATTCTAAAATTGATATTCCTGGTCAAGAATACTTAAGAGATGAATTGATAAACATTGGAAAAAATAATTACGTTATGTATTCTACCCATTCAACAAATATGATCGATAATAATAATATTGGTAGACACATAATCATTAAGAAAGATAACGAATCATCAATAATAGAATATGCTAATGATGACAATTATATGGATGTTGCCACTCTTTATAGGGCATTAGGAATGAATGTTTATTCTGTTATAAATGAGCAAAATTTAGTTTTTGAAGGATGGACTGATCAATTAGTGTTTGAACTTTATGTAGGTAAAAGAAATGTGACTTTCAGAAATGTTGGAATTACACATTTATCTGGAATTACGAAAGCTAATCAATATGCTGAATTTTGGGGATTATTATCTAAAAAATATTATATAATTTCTGATTCTGATTCAACTGCTTTGCAAATGAGAGACTCCTTTTTAGATAACAAATATAGTGGAATATGGTTGACTTATGGAGACTATTGCGGTGAAAAGTTTGTCACACTTGAAGATTTTGTTAGCAATGATAGGATTCTTAAGGTAGCAAAAGAATTTAAAAAGAAAAATAATTTTTCAACAGATTTAGAAGAAAAAAACTTTGATGTTGATGATAATAAAATTAGTATTATTCAGAATTGGATTGCTCTAAATATTGGAAAAAAGGAACTTAAAGATATGCTAAAAAAGTTTAAGAATCAACTTTATACTAATATTAAGAAAAATGATATTTTACCAGAATATGGCATTTTTATAAAAAAATTAGAGGAAAACTTAACGACAAAAAAACAATAAAATGATATAATATTTAATAGGGTTAGAGGAGGTATTAAACATGAATTATTGGACAAAATTAAGTGCTGAATTTGCACAACAAAGAAATTATTTGGATGAATTATATAAGGTGTACCCTATTACTCCGAATCTTCGAAGAGAAATACCTAGAAATCGTGAAGCAAAGGTTAGAGAAGCTTTTGAAAATAGTAATAATGTTATGTTGGTTAAGGAGTTATTGAAATTAGATTTGTTTCCTATCAAAGATTCTTATGTTGCTTATTTGAAAAGAGATAAATCCGCAATAGAAAGGAATCCACAAACAATAAATAGGATTGCTGGTACATTGTATCAAATGGGAATTGAAGAAATTATTGACAAATGCACTGAACCTAAGGAAACTAACCGCCAAATTGGTCCGATGTTCAAAAGGTGGGTTGATAAAGGTACTATAGGAGTCCCTGTTATTCATAATGAAAAAGAATTTTTAAATTATAATGATAACTGTATATTTAATTCATCTGATGCTGAAATGGAAAAATTTGCACGAAAATATTTAGGGTTTAAGCGTGAAAAAGGAATTGACTTTATTGCAAAATTTAATAATAAATATATAATTGCTGAGGCCAAATTTCTAACAGATATGGGTGGTCATCAAAATGCACAATTTGATGATGCGGTTAGAACAATGCAATCTTCTTTTGAGGATAAAATTGTTCCAAATGAAGTCATTCCAATTGCCATAATGGACGGTGTATTATATATTAAAGGAAAGCATAAACTATATAAATATTTACAAAATAATTCTGAACAAACAATTATATCAGCTTTATTATTAAGAGAATATTTATATTCTTTGTAAGGAGATTATCATGGAATTAAAATTTGATAATAAACTTACAGAAAAGCAAATATTATTAAATGCTAGTAAAGTTAAAACATTCCTTGAACTTGATGATAATAGGTCAATGTTATTTAAAGGAGATAATTTTGAAGTTTTGTCCATTTTATTAAAAAAATTTAAAAATAAAATAAATCTTATTTATATAGATCCCCCCTTTAATACAGATCAAGAGTTCTTTGTTTCAAAAGATGGAAGAGCAAACTCTATTAGTCATTCAAAAAATGATATTATTGCATATTCAGATAAAATGAGCACAGAAGAATATTTGGAATTTATTAGAGAAAGATTAATACTTTTAAGAGAACTTTTATCAGATGATGGTTCAATATATTTACACATTGATTATAAAATAGGTCATTATATAAAAATAATTATGGATGAAGTTTTTGGTAGAAATAACTTTAAAAATGATATTGCTAGAATAAAATCAAATCCCAAAAATTTCTATAGGAAGGCATATGGAAATGAAAAGGATTTAATTTTGTTTTATACAAAAAACTACAAAAATAATATTTGGAATGATATAAAAGTTCCTTTAGATGAAAATGAAATTGTAGAGAGATTTAGTAAAATAGATGCAAACGGGCGAAGATATACAACGATTCCTTTACATGCTCCTGGTGAAACCAAAAATGGACCTACAAGTAAGCCTTGGAGAAATATTCCAGTACCTAAAGGAAGACATTGGCGAACAAATCCTGATGAATTTGATAAAATGGATGAAGAAGGTTTAATTGAATGGTCATCTACAGGAAATCCAAGAATAAAAAAATATGCTGATGAACATAAGGGAAAAAAAATTCAAGATATTTGGAGATTTAAAGATCCACAAAACCCAAGATATCCCACTGAGAAAAACAGTCAAATGTTAGAGCAAATAATATTACAATCGTCTAATAAAGGTGATTATGTTTTAGATTGTTTTGCTGGTTCGGGGACAACGCTAAAAGCAGCAAGTAAATTGGATAGAAAATGGATTGGTGTTGATAGTTCGGATGTAGCAATTGATATAATAAAAAATAGAAAATTAGGATGTTATGTTTATTATGATATTTCAAAAAATATTCAAAAAGAAGTAAAAAATACTATTTATAAACAAATGACGTTAGATTGTATTGATAAAATAAGCGAAGATGATTAATGCTCATAATCATCTTTTTCCTTGTTTAAATTTAAATCTTCAACATCATTATTATCAATAACGTTATCCTCATACAGTTCATTAACTACATCGATATATTTATCATCTTTATCGTACCAATTGTGTAATTTACTATACAAGAATGATATTAGTTTATCAAATTTTTCTTTCCAATAATTAAGTTTACTTTTTATATCAGTAATAATAAAGTTTAGTCTAGATATTTCTTTATCTTTTTCTTT
>CALVVO010000041.1 GCA_944363885.1 uncultured Bacilli bacterium
TACGAACAAAGTACACCTTTGTTCGTTATCTATATTATAAATCGGTATAATTTTAACTAATGTTTAACATGTTTTTAATATTTTTTATGTAAATATTACATTTTGTATTCTTTATTTAAAGAGTTATATAATTCTAATAGTAATGGGTTATTACTTTTTAAATTATCTCCTATTTCCATTATCATGTTTTCACTTGTAATAAATGGGTAAGATGTAATTTCTATTCCTTCAAAATGATATTCTATCCTTCTAAATGTTCTTAAGAATTTGTCCGTTAAGTTTCTTTGAATTTCTAAATGTTTATTATGTTGTAATGTTAAATATTCTTCTGAATTAGTTTGACGTTTACTGCTTCTATAGTAGGCAATTTCTTTTGCATTCCATCTTTCCGGTAAATAAGGCACGATTTCTATGTGATTAATACCATTTCTCTTAAAAAGTGAGATAGCTAATGTTGCTGATATTAAAGTTGACGGTGTTATTCCTATCAAGTTTTCTGGGTGTTCAATGTTATCTGTATATTCACTTTTAACATCTAATCCCTCATTTACTTTATACATTGCGCGATTTAGCTTCTTATCTCTTGTAAGTTTTGTTAAATTTTGTATTGCATATATATATGCTTTATCGCTGCTTATTCCATATCTCACTACTGGCATTGGATTACCATTAATTTCAAATTGAATGTAGTATGGTGTTTCATTAAATATTTCGTCTTTTTTTATTTTACATGTAATATTGCCAATACTTGTTTCCATACTTAAGTCTTCAAATAAAATATCTTCTTTACTAAAAAAATTTATTCTCTTTCGGATATATTCACATGGATTTGCAAAGTCTTCACTTGTTGCATTGCTCCATAAAAGTGAAATAATACTTTTTAGATATTCGCTTTTATAACCAGGTGAATTTTTATCATATTCAGTATCATAAATAACATTACCATAAAATTCAATAGCTTTTATAGTATATTCTATAAGTAATTTATTAAATTTATCTTTATCTTTTATTATTAAAGTAGGTATAAGTGTGTGTGGAACTTTGATGTTATTTTCAGTTATTTTTTGTTGTTCGATTAATGTGTTAAATCCAATATTAAAGGTAAAAAAAGCTTCCACTTTTCCAAACGATGCTTCTGGAATTATCTCATTATAAAAAATTTCTAGTATATCTTTTTCCATTTTTATTTTTTTTCATGTATTATGTTATATATACATGAATAACTCCTTTTACTATAAAATTTTGCAAACTTTCGTATACTTGCACTAGATTTGCTGTATAGGTATTTTATCTTTTCTTTTTCTTCGTCGCTTACTGCATTATATGATTTTCTGTTTTTGTTTCCGTGCTCTACTTTTATTGTTCCATCTTTTATCTTTTTTTGTAACTCAAATAAATATTTTACATGATAGCCTGTTTGCAATGAAATTTCTTCAAATGTGTAATATGTTTTCTTGTTTAATTTGTCATTAATTAATTTTATTGCTAGTTTTTTATCTTTTTTCATATCATACCTTCTAATGTTAGTATATATCAAAAGTAATATATTTGCAAGATAATTAATAAAGTGTAAATTTTTGTAAAATAAAAAAGTCTAATTGACTTTTATTTTTTAGTGGGGCGTAATGTGGGAATCGAACCCACGCATGCCAGTGCCACAAACTGGTGTGTTAACCACTTCACCAATTACGCCATATAAGTAATTATACCAATTATTAAGTATTATATCAATAATTTATTAAATAAAAAAATATTGGCAACTTGCTATTTTCGCTTACACTATCTTCGCCGTTAAAGTGCTTAACTTCTGTGTTCGGAATGGACAACTTAAACTATTATCACATCTTATCACGCCTTATTCTATGGTACTTTTTAGTGAACCGAGAGGTGTCACATAGTATCATAAAATATCATATTTTGTTTTAGTTTTTATGACACCTGTTAAGACACCTTTTAGAATTTATGGTATATGTTATTTATAAAGATATATTATTATTATAACATAGTATATTATTAAAATAATAAATATTTTTTACTGTGTATAATCAAATAATTTATTGTTTATTTTGCTTTTTATTTAACTCTTTAAATTCTAGATTATTTAATGCGTAATCAAGGCACTGATTTATAAGTTCGTTACGGCTTATATCGATTTTGGAAGCAATCTTATCTATTTGTTGAATTTTGTAATCTTCAATTCTAATTGAAATTACTATTTTTTCTGTTTTTGATGGTTGAAACTTACTCATATATTATTACCTCAATTCATTAATACTATTGTATTATTATTTCAATATTATTAATATATTCAATTTTTGAATACAAATGTATTGACTTTTAAAATTTATTATTATATAATATATTTGTCAGCCGATAGCAGTAATGTAGTATAGTCAGCTGATGTAGTATCGGGACAACTTGTTTAAGTGTCCCCTTTTTTATTGATTAGTATATAATTAATGTAAGGAGTGAATGTAAGGAGTGAAGTTTGATGAATAAAATTACTAAAAATAAAAAAATATTTATATTTATAATAATTGGCTTAGCTTTAATTATTTTAATTGCAAGTGGAATATTTTTATTTATTAAAAATAATGATGCAAAAGAACAAAATAATGAAATAACAAATAACTATGTTGCTTATATAAGTATTAACCCTCTAATAAAATTAGAATACTCTCAAACTTGTAATGAAAAAAAATGTGATAATCCAATAGTTATAAAATATGAATTAGTAAATGATGATGCTAAAAATATTTATAAAGATGTTGATTTAATTGGTACTAATAGAAATTTATATGATGTTATAACTTTAATATCTAAAACAGCTGATGAAAACAACATTGAATTTGAAAATGTAGAAATATATAGTAATTGGGATAATCTAAATAATTATATAGAAAATTCTGATAAAGGCGATTATAAATGGTCTTATATTATAAATATTAGAGATAAAGAAAATTTAGAAGATATTTCCTCAGCATTGGAAGAAAATAAAATTTTATATAATATTGAATTTGATACTAATGGGGGTAATGAGATTATTACTCAAACAGTTGAAAAAGGAAAACTAGCTAATCAACCTACTACACCAACTAAAAAAGGATATAAATTTATTGAGTGGCAACTAAATGGGGAAAAGTTTAATTTTAAACAAGAAATAGATTCAGACATTAAACTAATTGCAAAGTGGGAAAAAATAGAAACTTCAAATAATAACTCTAACAAAAACGAAAATAATACTAAACCTAATAACAATACCAATAATAATGATAACAATAATTCTGCAAACAATAATCCTGCAAACAATAATCCTGATAATAATGAAGGTGGGCTTGGGGATGCAGGTAGACAAGGAGATTATATACAAAATTTTTGTGAGGAAGATTTTAATAGTGAAGAATGTATAGATTCACTTTTAGAATTTTATAATGATGGTAAAGTAGTTTATGATAATAAAGTTTTATGGAGTACACAAGGAATAACTTTAAAAAGATGTTATGATGCTTATAGTTGTGTAAATACTTTAACGGTTACAATTTACAATTACAATACAAATAATATAAATTCAATTCCATCTACACACAAAAAATATATTTATAATTATTTTTCAATTAGTGATTTTGTATCAGAAGCACAATCTAATTATAATAATGTTGTAAAACATAATTATGTTCAATCATTTGAAACCTATCTAAATAATTTAGAAACTATTTTAAATAAATATGAAGATTATAAAAATCAAGGTTTAATACAAAATGATGATAGCACTATACCTGAAAATTTACAGGAATGTATTAAGGATACAATTGGTGTTGATATTTGTTTAAGAACTATTAACACTGTTAAAGGTGAAATAAGTTGGACGCAAGACGGTTTAGCAAATGCAAAAAGCGATTTAAATTATGCTTCACAAGCGTTAAATTCATCAAAAGAATTGCTTAATTTATTTAATTAAACAAAAAGCCACTTAATGTGGTTTTTATTTTGTGTTAAAACTTATAAAAACCACTATGTTATATTCTTTATAGGGGGTTAGCAATGAATAATAATTTTGAAAAAGAAGTTTATTATTTTATCGAGTTAGTTTTCAACAATATTCAATCTGCTAAGACTAAGAAGAATAAGAAAAAGACAATTCTTACTAATCTTAAAATTAAATCAAACGGAGAGAAAATTATTGTATTTAATAAGGAGAAAAAATACTCATATACCTTATACACAAAACAAATACAAGATTTTAAATTTAAGCAATACCTTACTAAATGTATAGCTCTAATTTATATTGATAACCTAACTAACTACTTAAATAATAAAATAACTTTTGAGGAACTAGCAGATATTAAAGCAGAAGCTCAACCAATAGTTAAAAAACTTTTAGAGCAAAAGAATAATATATCTGAACAATTAATAATACTTCGTAGAAATAGACATATTGCAGAAGTACAAAAATATATTGATGACCTATATCATCATAAATCTGCAACTGCATACACGAAATATTTAATTGATAGATATTATTATAATTTAAAAGGTTTAACTAGACCTAAGAAGAACTGCTTAGAAAGGATGTTCAAATTATTATTACATTAATATAAACCCTAAATAAAAGAAAGAAGGTAAAATATGTTAAATCAAACAGTTTTAGTTGGTCGTATAGTTTCAGACCCTGAAATAAATGAAACTAAAAATGATAAGAAAGTAACTACTATTCCATTAGCAGTTCAAAGAAGTTACAAAAATGAAGAAGGAGAATATGCAACAGATTTTATTCCTTGTGTTTTATGGGATGGTGTTGCTCAAAATGTTGTAGAATATTGCAAAAAAGGAGATTTAATTGGTGTCAAAGGAAGAATTCAATCATCAGTTGATAAAATTCAAGTAATTGCTGAAAAAGTCACATTTTTATCAAGTAATAAACAAACATATCAAAACTAGAAAGGAATCTCTAACTTATGCAAATTAAAATTCATAGGGGGATTAATCAAATAGGTGGTTGCATAACTGAAATAAAAAGCAAAAAAGCTAGAATACTTATAGATGTTGGAACTAATTTACCTAATTGTGAAAGGAATGTTAAAGTTAATGTTTCTAAAATCAGCAAAAAATGTGATGCTGTTTTTATTTCGCATTATCATTTAGACCATCTAGGCGAATATATGGAAGTCAAGAAAGAAGTTCCAATCTATATTGGAGAGCAGGCAAAAGAAGTATTTACTATATATCAAAAGAGAATGAAAGAACCAAAAATTGCAGAAGTAACACAAGCTCATATCGATAGAGTTAAAAAATTTAAAACATTCAAATCAGATGTATCTATAGAAATTGGAGATATCAAAATAACTCCTATTCGAGTTGACCACTCTGCTTTTGATAGTTATATGTTTCTTATTGAATCTGATAAGAAAAAAATATTACATACAGGAGATTTTCGCACACACGGTCCACTTGGTAAAGAGTTACCTAACATACTTGAACAAATTGGGAAAGTTGATGCTTTAATATGTGAACACACTACTCTTTCACGATTAGATGAAACCTTTGTGTCTGAATTAGAATTGCAAGAAAAAGCGATCAACTTAATACAAAGTAGTAAGTATATTTTTATAATGTGTGCTTCTACTAATATAGATAGAATAGCTTCTTTCTATCACGCAAATAAAAAAGCAGGAACTAAACTTTTTATATGTGATGACTACCAAAAAGATATACTTGACTATATAACTGAAACTAGCAAAAAATACAAAGGTTATTATGATTTCTCAGAGGTTAAAAGTTTTGATAGTGGTCTTTATAAAGATATGGTTACTAAAGGTTTTTGCATGTTAGTAAGAAGTAATTATTTCTCAAAAAAATTTATTCAAAGTCCTAACTTCAAGAAAAACATCTTTATTTATTCACAGTGGTTAGGATATTTAGAAGGAAACAATGCTGATGATAGTATAGCCAAATTTGTCCCTAAAGACTATGTTTACTTGCATACTAGTGGTCATGCAACTGCAAAAGGAATTACAGAAGTTTGCCATATAGTAAAACCAGATGTAATTATCCCTATTCACGGAGAAAATTCTCACGACTTTGACAAGTTAAATCTACCATATAAGATTAAACACTTAAAAAATCAAAAGACATTTAACATATAGTATTATAATTTATTGAAAGGAATTAAATTTTATGACTAAGAAAGATATAAAAGAAGATAATAAAAAAGAGTCTGAAAAAAGAAAAACTAGAAAACACTCTAAGACTAGAACTAAACCTAAAACACCATCAGATGTTAGTCTACTAGATAATCGTGTTATTAGATTAACAAAAGCTGTTGATAGTGAAACATCCGAAAAAATAGTAGAACAATTATTGAAGTT
>CALVVO010000042.1 GCA_944363885.1 uncultured Bacilli bacterium
CATTACACAACAAATAAAAATTGAGCAAACTCAGTATGTACCTAGCTTTGCTCAATTTTGCTGTCAAAGAAAAGATACTATGAAAATTATTTGTTGTCAATTGTTATTTTGTTATTTGTAAACTCACATTCTATTCAATTTCTCATATTATATCTTGTGTAGGGGGATTATTATGATTGATTGGTTTGTTACTTTACCTTTTGCTTTACAGGCTTTTTTAGCAACTTGTTTTACATGGGCTATTACGGCGTTAGGTGCAAGTTTAGTAATTTTTTTCAAAAAAATTAATAAAAATGTTATGGATGCAATGTTAGGTTTTGCTGCTGGTGTTATGATTGCCGCTTCTTTTTGGTCTCTTTTATCGCCCGGAATAGAAATGGCAGAAAATTTAAATTTAAATGCTTCTTTAGTAGCTGTTTTTGGTTTTATGTTAGGAGGCGGATTACTTTTTGTCGGTGATAAATTATTTGATAAGTTAAACAAAAAATTTAGAAAAAATAAAAATAATTCTGATAATGCAACTTTTAAAAGGTCACTAATGTTAATTTTTTCAATTACTCTTCATAATATTCCAGAAGGTCTTGCCGTTGGTGTTGCTTTTGGTTCACTTGCTTACGGACTTGAAGGTGCAACTTTATCTTCTTCGCTAATGTTAGCTTTAGGAATTGGACTACAAAATTTTCCTGAAGGTACTGCAGTAAGTGTTCCTTTACGTAGAGAAGGTTATTCAAGAGGAAAATCATTTTTCTATGGTCAATTAAGTGGTATTGTTGAACCTATTTCTGCTGTTTTAGGTGCATTATTGGTTATAAAAGTTCAATATTTATTACCTTATTTTTTATGTTTTGCTGCAGGTGCTATGATTTATGTTGTTGTTCAAGAATTAATTCCAGAAAGTCAATCTAATAAGAAGAAAAATTTAATGGCTTTGTTCACTCTTATAGGATTCTCAGTAATGATGTTTTTAGATGTAACTTTAGGTTAAAGTTATTGACAAAAATTCATTTTGTAGATAAACTTAAATTGGTAATTGTTATTACTAAAATATGATAAATTTTATTTTAAGAAGGAGTGAAATTATGGAATTAAAAGGTAGTAAAACTGAACAAAATTTAATGACTGCTTTTGCCGGAGAAAGTCAAGCAAGAAATAAGTACACTTATTATGCTAGTAAAGCAAAAAAAGATGGTTATGAACAAATTGCAGCTATTTTTGAAGAAACAGCTAATAATGAAAAGGAGCATGCAAAATTATGGTTTAAACAACTACATGATGGCGATGTCCCTGATACTTTAACTAATTTAAAAGATGCAGCAAGCGGAGAAAACTATGAGTGGACTGAAATGTACGCTGAATTTGCTAAAGTTGCAAGAGAAGAAGGATTTAATGAAATTGCTTTCTTATTTGAACAAGTAGCTGAAATTGAAAAAAATCATGAAGAAAGATATCTTAAGTTAGTAGATAATATTGAAGCTGATAAAGTTTTCCATAAAGATGAAGATGTAATATGGATTTGTAGAAATTGTGGTCATATCTATAGAGGTAAAGATGCTTTGAAAGTATGTCCTGTATGTAAACATCCTGAAAGTTATATGGAATTAAAAGCTTTTAATTATTAATAGCATATAAAAACAACGATTTCTCGTTGTTTTTTTAATTTATTTCAACATTGTGATATACATTACTTACATCATCTAAATCATTAAGCATTGTTAATAACTTTTGGAATTTTGTCATTTGTTCTTCATCTAATTGAACAGTATCTTTTGGAAAATATGATATTTCATCTATTTCAAAAACAATATCGTTTTTTATGCTTTCTAATGCAGTTTTCATATTGTTTAAATCTTGTGGTGCGGCATATACTAATGTCATGTCATTTTCTACTTCTATGTCATTTACATCAATGTTGTTATTTATTAGAGAATCCATAATAGTTTCTTCATCTAAACCTTTTACTCCAATGACTGATAAATGCTCATACATGAAACTTACTGCGTTAGGCGTTGCCATTTTAGCTCCACATTTATTAAATACTGTTTTTAATTCGCTTATAGTTCTGTTACTATTATCTGTTAAACATTTTATTATTAAGTTACTACTTCCTGGACCAAATGCTTCATATTCGCAAGTCACATAATCTTCTGTAATTCCTTTTTTGACTTTGTCTATATTTCTATTTATAACATCTGCTGGAACATCGTCTCTTTTGGCCTTTTCTATAATTCTTCTTAATTGTAAGTTATTTACTGGATCTGGATTACCTTTTGCTGCTTGATATATTTCTTTTGCATAAATTGAATATAATTTTGATTTTCTTGCCGCTGTCTTAGCCATTGATGCTGCTCTTACTTCGTGCGCTCTTCCCATAATTTCACTCCTTTAATTTAATTTTTCAATTTCCTTTACTATTTTATAATAAATGGGATAATTTTTAAAGTCATTTGTTATATTTTCTTTTAAAAACTCTTCAGAATCAATTTTAGTTTGCATTAAAATTTTATAATCTCTTTTTAAATCAGCAATTTTAAAAAACATCTCTCCACTTTGTTTTATTCCAAATAAATCTCCTTCTTTTCTCATTTCAAAATCTTTTTCTGTAATATAAAATCCATCATTGCTTTCATTTAAAACCTTTAATCTTTCATTGTTCTTTGGCCCAATTAAAATACAAGTACTATCATATTCATTTCTTCCTATTCTTCCCCTTAATTGATGTAATGTTGCTAAGCCAAATCTATCTGCATTGAAAACAACTATCATTGTTGCATTTTTTACATCTACTCCTACTTCAATAACGGTGGTAGAAATTAATATTTTAGTCTCTCCGTTTATAAAATTTTTCATTATCTCGTCTTTATCTTTTTTATTTAATTTTCCATGTAAAATTTCTGTTTTAACTTTATTGTTAAAAGCGATATCTATTTTTTCTTTTAGTTCTATAACTGTTTTTAAATCTAAGTTTTCATTTTCTTCTATTAGTGGCGAAACAACATATATTTGTCTTCCTTTTTTTATTTCTTCAAGCATTAGGTATAAAACATCTTTAATTTCTTTTTCTTCTTTTATTATTGTCTTTATTTCTTTTCTTCCTTTTGGTTTTGTCTTTATATTTGTTATGTCCATATCGCCATATAGTGTTAGTGCATATGTTCTAGGTATAGGTGTAGCAGACATGTAAAGAATATCAGTATTTTCACCTTTTTTATTTAATAATGTTCTTTGATTTACACCAAATCTATGTTGTTCATCTGTGATTACTAGACTTAAATTTTTAAATTTGAGTTTTTCATTTAGTAATGCGTGTGTGCCAATAACTAAATCTACTTGTCCTTTCTCCAGTTTGTCTATTATTATATCTCTTTCTTTCTTTTTGGTGTTTCCTGTTAGTAGTTCAATTCTCATGTTTGTTTCAATAAGTATATTTTTGACGTTTTGAAAATGTTGGTTTGCTAAAATTTCAGTTGGTGCCATTAATGCAGATTGTCCACCGCTTAAATATGTTATGTATGCGGCAATTATCCCTACTATTGTTTTACCACTTCCTACATCTCCTTGTAGTAATCTATTCATTCTATGATTACTTGATAAATCTTCATATATTTCTTTAACTGCATTTAATTGGTCTTTAGTAAGTTCAAATGGCAAAGTTCTTATAAAATCATCTATTACACTTTTTTGAACGATTTTTTTGGGTTTATTGTTATTTGTTTTAATTTTTAATTTTAAATAATTCATTTTAAACATTAGTTTAAATAGTTCTTCATATATTAGTTTTAATTTTGCTTGTTTTATATCGTTCTCATTTTTAGGATTGTGTATTTTTCTTATTGCCTCATTTTTAGAAATAAAATTGTATTTTTCATTTAAATATTCAGGTACATAGTCGTTAAAAGAAGGTTTTAATAATAAGGCATTGTTAATGATTTTTGTCATCGTTTTATTGCTTATTCCATTTGTTAAGTGGTATATGCTTTCATATGTATTATTAATAATTTTGCTAAATAAGATATTAGTTGCAGTTATTGTATTTCTTCTCTCATCCCATTTTCCAAAAATCGTTATTTCTTTTCCTAACAATAAATTTTTTTTGATATATGCTCGGTTATATATAATAATGTTTATTAATTTTCTATTTGTATTGACCTTGAACAATAATATATTTAGTCTGGGATTAATTCTACGTAATAAAGGAGGACTTGCTAAAATTCCTTCAATAATAATATTTTCGCCATCTTCTATTTCATCTATGTTATTAAGTTTTAATAGATTATATTTATATGGATAGTGTTCTATTAAATCGTTAATGCTGTAAATTTCTAAATTTTTTAATTCAGTTATTGTTTTTTTACCTAAACCTTTTAAATTTTCTAAATCATTCATATCTAAATTATAAATCACGAAAATATGTTTGTCAACCAACTAATTAGAAAATACCTCAATTAGAGGTATTTTAATTAATTTATTCTGTTAATTGAAACAGCTGCTGAATATAAATCATTAGGAACTAAATCTATATCTGTGTCTGATGTATTAATAAATCTAAAGGTTGATCCAGAAGTTGCTTTAAATATAGCATTTCCATTTATAGATCCTGTGTCACAACACGTGACTTTATTGTGTGTTGATGAATGAGCTATTAAAACATCTTCGGGTAATACTTGGTGTAATTCTATTCCTAGTGATTTTGGTATACAATCATCATTACCTTTGTTTTTATTTCTTGCGTTTATCCACCAATGTATCAAATATATTCCTTCTTCTGGAATGGTAAATTCTCCATTGAGCGGATTATAACTTATTTTATTAGCAATATTTGTATTTTGAAATAAAACTGGTGTTTGCGATTGAACAGTTGAATTTGATAGGTCATGTACCATGGCATAGCTGTCTAAAGTTTCCCCTGGTCCTGCTGGCCCGGTTGGTCCAGTGGCTCCTGTTTCTCCTGTTGGTCCTGTTGGCCCTGTTGCTCCTGTTGCTCCTGTTGCTCCTGTTGGTCCTGTTGGCCCTGTTGCTCCTGTTGGCCCTGTTGCTCCTGTTGGCCCTGTTGCTCCTGTTGGTCCTGTTGCTCCTGTTGCTCCTGTTGGCCCTGTTGCTCCTGTTGGTCCCGTTGCTCCTGTTGGTCCTGTTGCTCCTGTTGGTCCTGTTGGCCCTGTTGCTCCTGTTGGTCCTGTTGCTCCCGTTGGTCCTGTTGCTCCCGTTGCTCCTGCTGGTCCTGTTGCTCCTGTTGGCCCAGTTTTACCACCGCAGCAATATATTTCTACACATTTGTTTGTACAACAAGTTGTGTTTTCATTTTCATTATTTTCAGTATTATCTAAATCTATTCTTATCACTCCTTTCAATAGTAATTTATGAAAAAAAAAGAGGATTTGTATGTTTCTTTGGCCTTATAAAAAAATATTAAAAAAGTTGTGTCAATAATTTGGGAAAATGTCTCAAAAAAAATTAAACATTAACGAGAGAATATTCTCGTTTTTGTTTGTAATTTT
>CALVVO010000043.1 GCA_944363885.1 uncultured Bacilli bacterium
AAAAAGCAATTTATAAAAGATAAAATACACTTATCACAACTGCAAGATAAATATCACGAAAGATTAACTGAAAAAGGCTTTGATTTAGAAAGAGGTATTAAAGGAAGTGATTCTAAACATATAAAGATTAAAGAATACAAAAAGGTAACTAGAAATATAAATCAAGAATTAAATACTAAACATGAAAGATTAGACACTGCTATAAATAAATTTGAAGATGGTATGAAAAATAGTAAGAGTGTTTTATTTGATAAAGAATATGTCAAAATCAAAAAAGATACTTTTAACGACATGAATAATGTAATAAAAGAAACTAAAAAAATAATGGAAGTTCAACCTAAATTACAAAAAGTATTTGATAAAGTTGATAATTATTCAAATAGTTATAAATCATTAGAAAAAGAAAATTTTAAGTATGAAAAAGAAATTAAATCATTAAAAAAACAAAATAAAAATTTAAGAGAAGTAAATATAGATTTAAAAAGTATAATTGAAACAATATATAATAGAATAAAAGAATTTTTAAGAGAAATATTAAAAGTTGGTAATGAACCTGCAAAAGATGAAGCAACTTATCAAGTTAAGTTTGGCTATGGTATAAAAAACTTCTCGCAAAATGATGTTTATGAAATTTCAAAAGGAACATCAAAAGAAGATGAATTATTTGAATTTGCAAATATACCTGATTATTATAAAGAATACAATAGAATTTATTATATTGATGATAATAAATATAATTTAATGATAACAATTAGTAAGCAAATATATGAAAATAAAGATAATAAACAACAATATGAAAAAATGTTAGATAATCTAGAAAAGAAAAATGTATTTAATAAAATAGAAAGAAATTTATGTTTAAAACCTATATTTAGTTATTCAAAGAAAGATGTTGAAAGTGTATTAAGAAAAATGAATAGACAAGCAGAAAAAGAAGCAGAAGAATTTTACAATATTGGTAAAAATAAAAGTGATGATTTTAAATTATAACTTTATTATGTAAACCAATGTCAAAAAAGAAAAAATTATGATATAATTAGAGCATAATAAGGTGCGTGATTATATGAGTATGGAAGAAAAAAATTTACATATTCAAAATTACATTAATCAATTAGCTGTTAATGTTAATAAAGATTATCCAGAATTACTTAATAAAGATAGAATTGATAGAGCAATTCAAATATATAAAGATTCTAATAAAGAGTTAGATGATATATATAAAGAAATTGACTCTATAATGAAACAATTAATTGAACAAAGACAAGAACAAATAAAAAGAATAGAAGAATTAAAAGGACAGATAAAAGAAGTTCCAAAAGAAAGTCCTTATTTTGGTGAAGTTTATAAGGCATATATCACGCATGTATTAGCACTTTATGAATCAATTGAAAATTTAAGTTTAAGTAATGATGAAAAGAAACAAATATTTGAAGAACAATTAAAGCAATATTTATCTAATAAGAATGTTGAAATGAATAAGTTGTTAGCTCAACAAATTACAGATCCAGTTAGAGTAAAATATGGACAAAGTGAATTATTTTTAGGCTCAGATAGTTTAAATTATGAAACAGTTTCAAATTTATATCAAACATATATAAATGATATAAATATTGTTTCAAATGATTCCGAAGGAAAAATGTATTGTACTGTTCCTAACAATCAACAATTATTTGATGAGAATGGTAATTTAAATCCAAATATTCAATATAATTTTGATATGGTAAAAGAAATATATGATTTTGCACTACAACATGGAAAACAAATTAAATTCCATACATTTTTATGGCATAATGCAGTTCCTGAAAATTTAAAAAAAGAAGTAGAAAAAGTATCAGATTTATCAAAAAGACGAGATATGGTTAAGGCTTTTCTTAATGATTATGCATCTAAGTTGTCATCTTTTATGTCTGAAAATGGATATGATTTAAGACAGATAGAAGGATTAAATGAAATAGCAAATGATGAATTTCCTACTGATGGAATTGATGGTAAAGAAGGAGATTTTTTAAGACAATCTTGGTGGAGAGATGTCTTAGGTGATCAATATTACTTAGACACCTTAAAAATATTAAAAAGAAACTTTCCAAATACTGAAATTATATACAATGAATATAATGAATTCATACCATATAAAGCAACTAGAATTGCTAAAATAATGGAAACAATAAAAGCAGAAGAATTGAGATGCAGAAAAGAATTTCCTCATGGATTTTGTGATGGTTTAGGTGGTCAAGGACATGTTGTTGAGTATCTTAAAGTAAAAGGTATGGATACCTCTATTGTTATTACGGAAGAAATGGCATTAAGAAGTGCAATTACAATTCAACAAGCGTGTCAATCACCATTTGGTAATAAAAAATTTTATATAACAGAAAAAGATAGAAAAAATATTGGTAATAGTCATCGTGTTGATGATTGCTATATGGATACTTTTACTAAAATGGCAAATGGATTTATTGTATGGGGAAATAGTGATCAACTAACTTGGAGTTTTACAAAAGATCCTAAGACTAATGAAGTGACATTTGGACACATGATAGATTCTAATGGTAAACCAAAAGAAGGCTGGAATGAGGTTCGAGATACATTTGCTAAAACTAAAAAAATTGAAATGACTGATGAATTAGGAACTTGCCTTGATGATATAGTTCAAACATCATTATTAACAAGTCGTGAAGCATTGGAAAAATATAGCAGTAATCCTGATTTTGCAATGCAAATGCAACGAGCACAAGAACAAGGCAAAGTATTATTGGCACAATTACGACAATTAAGACAAAGTAATCCTAACATGACCGATGCAGTCTTTTATCAAAATGCTATGGCATCGTTTTTAACTCCTGTAATTCAAAAAATATCAATGGAATATGGACAAATAATTCCGCAAGAAAAATTACAAAGATTACATGGATTGATGAATCCTCAAAATATTACTTTTTCAAATGATCCTAATCAAAATGATATTCAAGCTAATTCTGAAAAAGGAACAATCGTTATTAATCCTCAAAAAACAAATGGAACAACACTAGAAGAAAAAATAGTTAGTTCAATGAGTGCATCGATTCATGAATCATTTCATTTGATTGTAAATATGTTAAAAAGTTCTGAGCAAGCGGAAGCATTAGGAGAAAGATTAATGTATATTGTTACAACACAAGCTGGAGATAAAGAAGTTCATTTTGCTCCTGGAAAATATGGACAAGTTTTAAGTGAGGGATTTGTTGAAAAACTATCAAGTGAATTTGCTCAAAAAAATGGCTTTTTCTATACATTAAATCCTTCATATGTTCCTTATGTAAATTTATGTACTCAATTAATGAAGCAAGATAAATCTATTGATATGCCAACTTTATTTACTACAAATGGAGATAGAATTGTTGATAAAATGTCTCCCGAGGTAAAAACAAAATTTGAATCTGCTGAAAGACTAGCAGTAATAAACAATTTTAGTGTTAAAGAAGCAAAAAAAGATCCATCTCTAAAAGGAATAACATCTGAAAATGTTAAAAGTAGTTGGATGGAAGTAAATGATAAAAAAGTATCTGTTTCAGAGAATACTACTTATAGAAAACCTTTAGAAAGTACTGAAAAAAAACAAGAAGAACATTCTGAAACAAAATCAGTAAAATCAAAGCCTAGTATATCAAGAGGTCCTGAAATAAAATCTTTTTCATGGAAAAGCAATTCCGAAGTTATGATTTATAGTCAGATTAAACAAAAAAATCAAATGATTAAGCAACAAAAAGAACAACAAAAGCAAATGAATAAGCCAAATGTAAAAACATTAACACCACCTAGTCAAGGTGGAAATGGTACTAAGGGATTTACTAATGTAATAACACTTTCTTTAATAGTTAGTTTTGTTGCAGGTGCATTATTTATGGTTATGTATATGTTATTAAACAAGTAAAGGAGTAATTTATGGATAACAATTTAAATGTTAA
Organism: uncultured Bacilli bacterium; assembly: GCA_944363885.1. Taxonomy (GTDB): domain Bacteria; phylum Bacillota_I; class Bacilli_A; order RF39; family UBA660; genus CALVVN01. The sequence continues at coordinate 3,945 of CALVVO010000043.1, forward strand.
AATATTAGAATCTTATGTTGAAATAGACAAAATACATGATGATATAAATAATAAAATATTTAAATTTATTACACAAGCAAGTGAACTTGTAGAATTATCTGATGATGATTATCAAATAGAAAGAACATTGAAATTAAATAAAATATCTTTAAAGGGATATGTTTTAGATTCAGAGTGTTGCATAGAATTGAATAATAACAATATTTCAAATTATTCAATAGATGAATTAAAAATTTATTTAGAACAATATGAAAGAAGAACAAATGATGATTACTCAAAATATTTTTTAGCATTATCTTTATACGAGAATATTGAAGAAATTGAAAATTTAGTTGATACTAAGATTAAATTAGAAATAACTGAAATGAGTGAATTAATTCCGAATATAAATAATATAAAAGAAGTAGATAAAAATAACTTAGAAAAATTTTATTATGAACAAAAAAATAATATTGATAATTTCTATCAGACAAGTAAAATAGAAGAAAAGTCATACAATATATGTATTCAATTTCTAAACGATATATTTAATTATTATATAAGTGGTTATCCTGATATTCCAGATGGGTATCTCTATCATGAAGAAAGTGAAATGATTTAATTTATTAAATCAACCTAGTTAAAGACAACTAGGTAACACACTACCAAGATGGACAAGCCATCTAGGAATAGTGTGCAAAGGGAGAACCCTTTTGAAACCCCATTTAAGC
>CALVVO010000044.1 GCA_944363885.1 uncultured Bacilli bacterium
AAAACTTGACAAAAGAAAACCTAGTTATTATCTAGGCTAATTCACATTTTCTAAAAAGTGTAACTGTCAAACTCCGGTAGGAATGTCATAATAGTAAACTAAATATTGGTGCAATAAGTAAGGCTTGATTTTACTTTTATTATGTTGTAAAATAATTTTAGTTTACAAGGAGGAGTGGAACTATGAAAATAACATCAGTTACAATACGTAAGATTGAAAAAGAAGATTCTAGAATGAAAGGAATTGCCTCTGTATTATTAGATGATGAATTTGCTGTTCATGATATAAGAATTATTGAAGGTACAAAAGGCTTATTTATCGCTATGCCAAGCAGAAAGACAAGTACTGGTGGATATAGAGATATTTGTCATCCAATTAGTCAAGAAGTACGTAGTATGTTTGAAAAAGAAATTTTAGATGCATACGAAAATGCTGAAGATATTTCAAGTGAAGAAGCAGCAGAAGAATAGATTATGATTAATTTAGCCCTTTGGGGCTTTTTTTGTTCTACTTAACTATAATTTGAATATTATTAGTTAGGTGATATTTATGGACAAGGTAAAAGAAGTGGAAAATACTTTTAATCATTCAATTCAAATAGGAGAAAGAAAGACTTTATATATTACTGGAGTTAAAAAATTAGAAAATTTTGATAATGAAGAGTTTTTTTTAGAAAGCGTTTTAGGTTATATTTTAATTAAAGGCGAGGAACTAGAATTGATAAAATTAGACACGTTTCAAGGGACATTATCAATAAAAGGAAAAATTAATAGTGTTAATTATTTGGAAGAGGGAAATAAGAAAATAAAAACTGAAAGCGTTTTATCTAAATTATTTAAATGAATTTAAAAGTTCAAGTTTTGTCGCTTATTTTTTCTCTCTTTTTTGGTGTTGTTTTTTCATACTTTTATTCTTATTTTTATAAATTGTTTTATAAAACAAAGTTTGTTTATAAAATTTTAATTAATTTTTTATTTGTATTGGATTTTATGCTTTTGTACTTTTTATTATTGATAAAAATTAATAATGGTATTTTGCATATATATTTTTTTGCAACATTTATTTTTTCATTTTTGATATTTAATAAGTATAATTTTTATTTAAGAAAATATTTAAAGGTACAATATGATAATAAAAAAAGAAAAAAAAGAAAAAATAATGTAAAGTAAATTTTTGATTATTGTTATTAATTATTTAAAATGTTATACTTTGTATTAGGATGGATTAGAGTATGAAAAAGGTTACTAAAAAGGATAGAAGAAGAATAACTTTGTTAATTATTATATTTGTTCCATTGCTTGCAATTTTTGTAAGTAATATGTTTAGTTATTGGTCACAAATTTATAATAATATAAAAGAAAAAGAAGAGTTAGAGTTGTTATATAGAGAAATTTTAGAAGAAGAGGAAACTTTAAAAAGTGAGATTGTTAAGCTTCAAGATGATGAGTATATTGCAAGATATGCGAGAGAAAAATATTTATATTCTAAGGATGGAGAGATAATAATAAAAATTAAATAAAGTCAAGTCTACAAAGTGATTTGACTTTTTGTTATAATTTATATGGTGATTAATGTGACTACAATTTATTCTATGGAAAACATGAATATTAAAGGCAAAAGTCTTTTTTTAGCTGGGCCAATTCCACGTGATGAAGGGGTTGCCTCTTGGAAAAGGAAAGCAGTTGATATTCTTGAAAAGCATGGTTTTTCAGGTACTGTGTTAGTCCCTGAAAAAAGAGAATTTACTGCAAAGGTCGATTATATGGATGAAATAGAATGGGATTTAAAGGCTTTAAGTACGTGTGATTTAATTGTGTTTTGGATTCCAAGGAAAAAGCCACATATGCTTGGTCTTACATCAAATGTTGAATTTGGTTATTATATTAATAAAAAAAATATTATATATGGTAGACCAGATAATGCTGACGAAATTTCCTATTTAGATTGGTTATACAAAAAAGATACTGGGGAAACTCCGTTTAATAATTTAGAGGATTTGTTAGTTGAAAGCATAAGAATTTTAAAATAGAGAGAAGTTGTTTATATGGATGTGTTAAATGAAAAGCAGGGAGAAGCTATTAACTTTAAGGAGGGTCCTTGCTTAGTTTTAGCTGGAGCTGGTAGTGGTAAAACTAAGGTTTTAACTGAAAGAATAATTAAGCTTATTGAAGATGGCGTATCGCCTCAAAATATTTTAGCTATAACTTTTACTAATAAAGCAGCGAAGGAAATGAAAGATAGAATTTCTTTAAAGTTAGATAATGTTGCCAATAATATTTTTGTAGGAACCTTTCATTCTTTTGGATTAAAGATTATAAGAGAAAATTTTCGTGAATTGGGATTTGAAAGAAATATTTCAATTATTGATAAAGAAGATATGAATAGCATTATAAAAAAAATATTAAAGGAATATAACGTTGATACAAAATTAGTCCCAATTAAATATGTAATTAATAAAATTAGTTTTGCTAAAAATGAAAATTTGACTCCAGAAGAATATAGCAAATTTATGAAAGGTTATGTAGATGAAACCGTAATTAAAGTTTTTACAAAATATATTTCTGTATTAAAAAGCAATAATTCAGTGGATTTTGATGATTTACTTCTTTTACCTTTACAATTGTTTAAAAATAATAAGACAATTCTAGATAAATATCAAGAACATTATAAATATATTTTAGTCGACGAGTATCAGGATACTAATACTGTTCAGTATGATTTATGCAAAGTTTTGGCAAGTAAGTATAAAAATATTTTTGTAGTCGGTGATATTGATCAAAGTATTTATGGTTGGAGAGGCGCTAATTATGAAAATATATTAAATTTTGAAAAAGATTATAAAGAAGCGCATTTAGTTATTTTGGAGGAAAATTATAGAAGTACAAAAAATATATTGGATGCCGCAAATAGTGTTGTTAAACATAATGTTAAAAGAAAAGAAAAAAAATTAATTAGTACTAAAGATTTAGGTGAAAAGATAAAATATATTCGTTGTTATAGTGAAATTGATGAGGCTAAAGAAGTTGTAGAAGAAATTAAAAAATTGGTTTTGTCTGGAAAAAAATATTCGGATATTGGTATTTTATATAGAACAAATGCACAGAGTCGTGTAATTGAAGAAGCGCTTTTAAAAGAAAATATACCTTACAAGGTTGTAGGTAGTTATTATTTTTATAATAGAAAAGAAATTAAGGATTTAATAGCTTATTTGACCTTAATTTATAATCCTAAAGATAATGAAAGTTTAGAGCGTATTATAAATGTCCCAAAACGTAAAATTGGTAATAAAACAATAGAGAAAATCAGGGAAAAAGCAAATGATGCTGGCATTTCAATGTTTGAAGCAATAAAAGATGGTTCTGCACTTGATTTTAAAAATCTAATTTTGAAATTGATTGATGAATCAAAAAAATTAAATTTGTCTGATTTGATTGATCAAATATTAAATTTATCTGGGATGAAAAATGAACTGGAAACTATGGGCGATCTTGATAGTGAAATAAGACTTGAAAATTTGGAAGAATTTAAAAGCATTGCTCTTGCTTTTGAAGAGCGAGGTATATATTCATTGGAAGAGTTTCTTGAAAATATAGCTTTAGTAAGTGATTTTGGCCAGTATAAAGAAGTCGACGATTGTGTTAATGTGATGACATTACATTCGGCAAAAGGTTTGGAATTTGATGTAGTTTTTTTAACTGGAATGGAAGAAAATGTTTTTCCACATTTTAGATCAATGGATAATGAGGATGAGTTAGAAGAAGAACGACGTTTATGTTACGTTGGCATTACTAGGGCAAAGGAAAAATTATATTTGTTAAATGCTAAAAAAAGGACATTATTCGGTAGGACAGATATGAATTCACCCAGCAGATTTGTTCAGGAAATTACACCGGATTTATTAGATAGCAGTGAAGTTAATGTTAATGCTGTTGTTTCTAATGATATGTATGATGAAGAAAGAAATTCAGAATTAAAAGTTGGAGATAAAGTTAAACATACTAAATATGGTTATGGTATTGTTGTGCAAATTGAAGGAAGTATAGCATCTATAGCTTTTAATCATAATGTTGGTGTTGTTAAAATAATGAAAACTCATAAAAGCTTGGAAAAAGTTGATAATTTAGAAGAATTTTAAATTTTTATAATTTTATACTTATAATGCTTAGTTTAAATTAAAAACAAGATAGATTTGAACTGAACCCCAAAAGTTGGACAGTTAATAATAGTTTCTAATTAGAGGATTGTAACCTGTAATTTACAGGAGACA
>CALVVO010000045.1 GCA_944363885.1 uncultured Bacilli bacterium
CATCTCCTTTATTAAATTATACCAAAGAAAAAGTAAACACATCTTTTTTGTGTCTACTTTTATTTTACAACTTCACTAGTCCTTTAACGGACTAGGTCTCTTTTTTATTTATCTTTTAATAAATTATAAACATATGGAGAAAAATAATTGAAATAGTATGGGTTTAAACAGATGTGCAATGATTCATTCATGTGTACTACATTATTAAATGATTCCCTTGCTTCTGTTTCTTGTTCTTCTCTACAATATAATATTTTTTCAAATAAAGTTAATGAATTAATATCTATCTTAAAATATTCATCTGCTGGAACAACTGGCAACTTTATATTTGTATCCTGATAAATTTTATCTATTATGCTTTCTTCTGCTAAACCTTTTTCAGTTAATTTGGCTATTATTTCATTTTGAGGTGTTTTATGGTATATAGAGGATAAGTATTCATAGATATCTTTTGAACTTTCTGATTTATTACATTCATAAAACAATCTTAAATTAATTACTTTTCTAAAATATTCCATATTATTATTTAAAAATTGTAAAATATGATTGGATAATATATCAAAATCCTCATAACGAATATCTTTCAAATTTATATTACCACTTGTATAATTTTCTAAAGCAATTATTTTTCCAGTATTATGATAATATTTTGTTATTAATTCAGATACATCTTTACCTTCTTCTATTTGTTTTTTTGAATTATTATAATTAAATAGTGCGTATTTAATAAATATATGATCATGAGATAATACTAACAATGTTTTATTTGGACATATATCATATATTAATGATAATATCTCTTTTCTTCTATAATCGTCGAAAGACGAAGCAGGATCATCTATAATTATAACTTCTTCTTTAGAACTCAATAAAAACAATAATAAACTAATTAAATTTTTTTCGCCAAAGGATAAGCCATGTATTCTATTTTCTTTATTTTCATCTAACTTATGAAAAAGTGAATAACTTAAAGTATTATTTTCATTTGAATAACCATCTATATCAAAATTATAATTAATTCCAAATTTATCTAGATAAGAATTAATTTTTCTTATGTTATGAGTAATAACTTTATCAGTTTCTCGTTTTAAATTTCCTAAAGTTGTTTTAATTTCTCCTAAAGAATTGTTGATATTAATTACTATTTCTTTTAAATTTGGAAAGGTTTCAATTAACAAATTAGATAATTTTATTGGAATTAGCATAGAAGGATTAAAGGAAGGATTATTATAATAATTCATTATATTTATTAATCCAAGTAATTCCTCTTTTAACAATACTTTTTTTATTATTTCATCTTTTACTGCATTTATTTCGTCAGTGTTTGAATAATCAGGAATTTTTATATTTAAATCCGTTAATATTGTTCCGTCCTGAAACATAATATCAAAGTCTTTCTCGTTAAAATCTAGTATTTTATTTATTTCTTCTTTGAGATTATCATTTAATGATTGTCCACAAAACGGGCATATTCCTTTTTTATATTCTTCAGAATCATATCCTTTCTTTACCCATGGTATAAACCAATTTCCTTTTTCTTTAATAATTTTAATAGTATCCTTATTTTCTGTTTCTGAAACAGCATTTTTAATTTTTATTATTTTAGCACTTTTAGGCAAATCATTTGTTTGAGTTACTTTACCACCAAAAATTTTGTTCATTTTCTCTATTTTAGAAATATAATCATAAATGTCTTCTTTATATTTTATTAATTCACTTAGTTGTTTATCAAATTCCTGACGAAGCTCAATCATTTTGTTATTATTATCGAAAACGATATTATACACCATGTTATTATTTGTATTATTTATAAGAAGTTTTTCTACGGAACTAGTGTTAAAAACAACTAATGGCTCTTCTATTTTACTGTTATTTACCAATATTTCTACTTCATCTAATGTAAACCCAATTGATACGTTTTGTTCAATGTTTTCTTTTTTCAATGCATCTCCAATACTTGATTTTCCACTTCCACTTATGCCAAAAATATAATTTATTTTATTTTCACATATATCCAAATTCAAATTTTGTAAATTTTTATAGTTATTAATTTTAATATTCATTTTTAATCACATTCTTTCCTACAATTCACTTAAATTTCTCTATGTTTTTCATCTTTATAGTTAATATCACTAAAACAGTACACCTTTTTACAATCATGACATACAAGAGCTATTGTATCATCGCCATTTATTAATTCTCCATCACCTTTTTGGAAACTTACATAATCAGAGCCACAAACATGACAATGAGTATTTCTAAACGATATATCCTTTTTACTTAATGCATCTTTTACTATTTCAAAACCGTCAGTAGTTATTTCTGCTAATTTTATAAAATGAGATAATTCTTCAAAGTCTTCTTTATTTCCTATTCTTCTTAAATATTCACGTCCACCGTCTATGGCGACTGCCCCACAAGAACACCATTTAAAATCGTGAACATCAATAGATTCAATTATATCTTCACATTTTTTACATTTAATTTCATTAGTTGTTATTTGTTCTATTGTTCTTAACAATATCAATCACCTACTAAACTGTTTCAAGAACTATTACATTAATAATCTTTTCTAAACAAATTAATATTTCATCAAAATCTATATTACTTGCATACTCGTATCTTTTTTGATAACTTATCCATCTTTCTTTCAATATATCACTATCCATAATTAAATCTAAGGCAAGTAACGGCTCACCAACATATTCTCTTTTATAAAATGTTTTTTCTATTGCTTTAACAAAATCTTCTAAATTAACGTTATCCCAATCTTTTGTATAAATTAAATAGATATCATAGAAATCTCTCATTCTCCCGTTTAATTCTACTCTACTTAAAATTGTTTCTATCTTTTCTGCTAGTACTGTTTCAATATTGTATGCCCATAATTTTACATATCTATCACCTAGAATTGGTTTATATTTATAATTAATTTCTTTTGGAGTAATTGGATCACCTGTAGCTATATCAATATGAAATTTTTCTTTAATATTATCTATTTCAATTTGAATATCAGCTCTAAAACCGCCATACTCATCTTCATCTCTTATTGGTGATATTCCTAAATAACTAAGTTTTGCATTATCGTCTATCTCTATTGATACTATTTCTTTAATCATTTTAACTATTGTTTCTTCATTAAAATTTGCATTCCTAAAAGCAGTATCAATATCCATAGTAGTTCTATTTTCTACTCCAAATAATGTACTTAAATAAAATCCACCTTTTAAGATAAAATTATCTTTATATTTACTAACTGATAGTCTTTCTATAAACCTATCATACATATAAAGTCTAAGTAATGTATTAAAATCTACATTTTTTTCTTTTGAAATGTTTTTTAATTTATCTTTTAATTTCATACTATTCATAAAATACCTCTATATAATTCATTACTTCTTCTTTAATCCCCATTTCTTTAGCATAATTAGATAGTTTAACTAGATTTTTATCTTTTCTTTTAAGATATGCTCTAATTGAATATTTAACGTGTTCTGAATCCATTCTATTTTTAGATCTAATGATATCACATATACATCTTTCTACATCATAGACTCTTACACTATTTCCCATTGGTGTTTTTACTTCAGTAAGTCCTAGTTCATAAATATCGTCTGACACATAAAACACTTCATGTTTTGTTAAATGTTTACTATTATAAGTCTTTTTTACTGTAATATCGTATTTATCATTTGGTGCTTTAATAGAAAGTCCATGAAAATAAAGTGCAGTCATGTGAGAGTAAATTGTATTTGGCATACTTAGACTAAAAACATAATAATTATCTTCAATTTTATTAATATCTATATAAATACCAGGTGCAACTTTTTCAACAATTCCTTTTTTCCACATAGAATTTAGATACATTCTATGTATTCCAAAATTATCTAGTTCTTTTGAAGTAACATATCCGTTGTTCATTTTCATAATTGATTCAATAACTTCAAAGTTACTTTCTTCTTTAAATTCTTTTATTGTCATCCTTTCCATAATTTTCCTCCTTTTGACAAATCTACTGACATTATAATGCTTATCAGTAATTTTGTCAATATAATTAAAGAAATTTAGATATGTTTTTTAATACTCTAAATTTCTCTGTTTTTGGTTTTTATTATGGTAATAATATATAAATATATTATTACCACTCAAAACATAGTTTTTTAGTTCTTTTTTAAATTTGTGTACC
>CALVVO010000046.1 GCA_944363885.1 uncultured Bacilli bacterium
TGTTCGCCCATTAAAACGGCACGCGAGCTGGGTTCAGAACGTCGTGAGACAGTTCGGTCCCTATCCGTCGTGGGCGCTGGAAAATTGAGAGGAGCTATCCTTAGTACGAGAGGACCGGGATGGACGTACCGATGGTGTATCTGTTGTCACGCCAGTGGCAGTGCAGAGTAGCTATGTACGGAAGGGATAACCGCTGAAAGCATCTAAGCGGGAAGCCCCCCTCAAGATGAGTTTTCCCTTTCTTTAAGAAATAAGATCCCTTGTAGACTACGAGGTTGATAGGTTAGAGGTGGAAGAATAGTGATATTTTGAGCTGACTAATACTAATAGATCGACAATTTAACTAATTTTAATTTGATTATTCACATTATCTTGTTTTGAAAGAACAAATATTGTATAATATAATAAATAAATTTTATTGGTGACGATAGCAAAGTGGATACACCTGTTCCCATCCCGAACAGAGATGTTTATAGGAAAATCACTTAAAAATAGTTATTGTTACTGATATTCAAAATTAGTTAAAATTTTAGTTGTGTTGATAGCTCAGTGGACACACCCAAACCCATCCCGAACTTGGAAGTTAAGCACTGAAACGCCGAAAATAGTGTATGCGAAGATAGGAAAATGCAACTAATTTTTTTTGTTTAAAAAAGACTAAATCGATTAAAATTTAGTCTTTTTCTTATGTGATTTTTTCACTGGGTGTCTCACTAGGTGTCACGATTTTATTATTTTCATTAATTTGTGAACGAAAGTTAGTTAAATCATTAGCAAGTGATATTTTCCTTTCTTTATACATATGACCATATTCATTAGATGTTGTTCTAATATCGTTATGTCTTAATCTTGCTTTAATATCTTCTAATGTTTTCCCCATATAAATTAATAAAGCTGCATGACTATGTCTGAATTTATGTGGAGTAATATTTTTATCAATTCCTGCTAATTTTAGATATTTTTTAAGCATATCTCTAATTGCTCTATCTCCAATAACTTCACATTTACCTCTATTATTAGCAAATAGATATTTACTTGTAATGTTATGTTCTTTTCTATATTCAAGAAATGCTTTGTATGTTTCCACAGTAATATCATCAAGAAATAAATCATCCATTGATTCCTCAGTTTTAGCTTTTTGTCTAATCTTACCTTGATAATATGTTTCAGTAATATTTAAAGATGTTCCTTGTTCTGTTGTAATTATACTATCAGTTGAAAGTCCTAACAATTCACTAATTCTTAACCCCGTAAAAAATAGGAGTTGTATTATAAATAAATCTCTAATATTATCAACAACAGGTAATAATTTCTCAAACTCTTGATAAGTAAGATATTCTTTTTCTTTTTTAACTTTTTTAAAATTACCTACTACACCAGCAGGGTTATATGTAATTAATCTTTTTCTAACACAATAATTAAGAAAAGCAGATAACTGCTTATGGGTTTTAATAAGTGTTTGATTACTTAATTTGTTCTTTTGACCTCGTATGCAAGTCATTGTCAGAAGATCATTATGAAATTTATTGATATGTTCTTCTGAAATTTCTATAAGTTTAACATTTCCAAGTTTAGGAAGTATTTGGTTTTTAAATACTTCTTTTTTTACATTAACTGTTGATTCAGCCATAGTTTCTTTTTTTACAGCAAGCTCACATTCTTTAATATAAGCCTCAAAAGCATCTTTAAAAAGTCCAGTTTTTTTAGGTTTATTATCTTGTTCTTTGTTAAATTTAACTCTTTCTTCGGCAATAAAGTTTTGAGCATCCTTTATAGTTTTAAGATTGCTTTTTCTTTTCTTAGTTCTTTTATTATATATTTTATCATACAAAGGTAGCACAACTGCATAAGTACCATTTGTTTTATGTTTATAGATATAATCATAATTCGTTTTTACATAATCATCCTTTAGATTAAGCATTTTTATTCTCCTATCTTTTATATTTTTTAGATTTATGCTATAATAGGAGTACAGAAAAAAAGTTGCTCTTTGGCGAGATTAATTTTTTGTTCTGTACGCTTTATAGCGTTAAGCTAGTGTTGGTAGCACTAGCTCTTTTTTATTTATTTTTTATTAATTGTTCAGCCATTGATAATAAAATATCTATTTCAGCATCATTTAATTTAGTAGTTATTTTAATTAATTGATTTCTTTTTTTTACATTAGAATTAATTTCAAGTTTTTCGTGATTATTTTCTTTTAAATCATATTTAGAAATTCCAAAGTAATTAGCTAATTGTTCTATTTTATCTTCACTTGCATAGCTATAGCAACTTAACCAATTACAAACAGTTGAATATTTAAATTGTAGTTTATCTGCTAATTCTTGTCTATTTATGCCATTTAGGTCCATATAATATTGTAGGTTATTGCTAAATATCTTACATATTTTACGATTTGTATCTCTCATAATATCTCTCCTTTGTAATAACATAATACCACAATATGGATTAAAAAACAATATAAAAAAATAAAAAATACAATTTTGTGATAAAAACTATTTACAAATCCACAAAATAGTAGTATTATATTTTACATACGGACCCGAAAGGAGTGAGTAATATGGTATAAATCGGTATTTTATCGTTGATAATTCTTCTTTAATAAAGAAAGTTATTTGAAGATATATTTTTTTTAAAGTAAAAAATCCACAATATGGATTAAAACAAAGAAAGGAGTAGTAAGCATTATGACATTATCAGAATTTAGAGAGAACTCTAATTTGAGTTTAGAGGAAATTTCAAAAATGTGTGGTTTTGATGTAGAAACACTGCTTGAAATTGAAAATGGCAAAGACCATTCAAATGCTTGGGCAATTAATTGTATTTTAAATGCAATTGATTGTGATGATATTATTTTTGATTAATAATTGTGTATATTTTATTAAAATGGCGGTCATAAAATAATGTGTTTGATAATATTATAGCAATTAATTAATCTCGCCAAAGAGCATCATTTAAGGAAAGGAGTATGTTATGGCTAGTATTATGTTTAATATTACTGAATTAGCAGATTATCTGCATATTAGCGTTTCTCTTTTACGGAAACTAGTTCGTCGTAATGAGGTACCATACAATAGAATTGGAGTTAAGATAATGTTTCAGAAGAACGAAATAGATAAATGGTTAAAAGATAATATGAATTCAAATGAATAGTTGAGGAAAGGAATGTGTTATATGGACTTAAATATTGATAATTTAGTTGGAGATTTGAAGGTTGATTATAAAGACCAGAGTGTACTAACAACACCATCACCAGAACTAGAAAAAGTAACCCAGTTTTTTTCTAGTATTACTTGTAATGATAAAGGAGTGGAAAATTTATTATTTGAAATATTTGGAAATGCCATGTGTAGGACTGCCGGTCTTCAAAAGGCATTTATATTTAAAGGAAAAGGCAGAAATGGTAAGAGCCGTTTGTTTAGAATACTAGAAGCAATTTTAGGAGAGCAACAATGTTCTTATGAAACTCTAGAAACTCTTTCAGGAAATAAATCAGGTAGTAAATCAACTGTTGGATTTTTAAGAGGATGTACGGTTAATATTAGCGAAGACCAGCAACAACCTAGATATATTAATCATTCTATACTTAATAAGATTATATCAGGAGATACTATTTCAGAAGTTAAAGGTAAGGAAAGAATAGTATTTAGACCTTACGCAACAATGTTGTTTTCTGTAAACGATGTGATAGACTTCAAAGAAACTAAAATATGTATTACAGATAGGCTCGTGGTTATACCATTCAGAGCAACGTTTATTGAAAATCGTAATATTAATATTGAATATGAATTATGCCAACCAAAAGCATTGCAAATAATAGCAACTAGAGCTATTAATGCTTTTAAAGAAGTATTAAAAAACGGGAAATTCACTATACCTCCTGTCGTGGAGTTAGAAACAAACAGATACTTTATGGACTGTAATAATGTGGTAGAATTCTGTAATTTGTTTCCAATAAAGGAATATATGTTTAAAGACAGATATCATAAAGAATATTGCAAGTGGTGTGCTTCAAATAATTTAGAAGCCTACAATAATGTTAAATTTGGTAAAGAAGTATTAAATTTAGGATATCG
>CALVVO010000047.1 GCA_944363885.1 uncultured Bacilli bacterium
GTTTTTATTATGGTAATAATATATAAATATATTATTACCACTCAAAACATAGTTTTTTAGTTCTTTTTTAAATTTGCGTACCTAAAAGTGTACCTAAAATTACTAAATAGGTCTAAAACCCTTTAATATAAACAAAAACGGCTACCTTTCGGTAGCCTTCAGGGGGACTAAAATTACAATTCAGTTTTATTTTATTACAATCAATTCGTAATATTCTGCAATATAGTTGGAATTATTTGCAATAAACCTATAAACTGAAGAGAGCATTCCCGATGATTTCGTTATAATTATCAATAAACATATATAATTTGTATCTAAAGTATCTAATTTATATTTAATTTAATTAGTTACTCCAAGCATTTATAAGACTTTAACAATAGTTTTTACTCTCTTCAGAGAGAAGTTGAAAACAAAAAACTTAGATTATTCATCTAAGTCATAATTCCAAATACCTTGTTTACCACTTATATTATTATCAACATCTATTTTCTTTGCATCTTTTAACTTCCATACAAATCCTGTTCTATTTTTATTACCATACACCATAGGATTACTGGAACATATTTCTTTATTTAAATCTTCATTAAGTTCCATACAATCTTCAATAGTAACTTTGGCAATAATCTTCTTTTGTGGATATTCTAAATTTAATGATTCAACTTTTTTCATTGCATCTTTATCAATACCAGCTCCTGCATGTATTAAAATTTCTCCTCGATAATTATATTTCCATGATCTAAATTCATACTGTTTTATTCCTTCAGCAACTAATGTCGCCCATGGTTGCTTCAAAGTTATAACTTTCATCATATCCCTCCTGAAATATTATATCATCTTTTTCTTATTTTTACGGTCATATAGACCTATTATTAAATTTTTGATAAAATATATATGGGGTGGATGTATGGTATTAGATAAAGCTTTATTTAAAAAACTAAATACATTTTCAAAAAATTTATGTGAATTTTATAATATTGAAGAGCCCAAAAATAGAGATACTTTATGTACCTATTTAAATACGTTAGAAAATGGATTAGAATTAGGAGAAATCAATTCTTTATTTATAGGTATGACACTATATGAATTTATAACATCAAAAGAAGTACGTGATAGACACACTACAGCACGTATATTTGAAGATATCTTTGGTAAATTAATTGGCGTTGTTCCAACAGATACTGAAAACAGAACAAATCCAGAAACATCAGAAGTTATCAGGAACTATGATTCTTTATGTGAGGGTTTAAGTTGGAAAATAAGTACTGATTTATCTTCTAACAAAAGAGAGAAAGCAGATCATAAAATAGATAACTACAAATTATCAATAAAAACTTTAAAAGGTAAATTATATGATATAAACGGTAATATAGAAGATAATTCATTTAATGGGGAAATAAATATTGGATCTCTATCACATAGGGCATTGTTTTTAGGTATAACAGATAGACCGTTAACTGACAGAAGGGGTGGTCTAGGTTCTGCAACACAAATGACTCAATTATTAAATGAAATAAAAGAAGACGGAAATTTTGATGAATTTAAAAGGAGAATTAATGACTTTGTTTCCTATGTATATGAAGATGATATTTTAATAGTATTCAAGTCAGGATATAAAATGGATATTACACTTATCCCAAGTGAAACATTTGTTAAAGCAATAAATTGTGCATTAAATGTTCCTTATGAAATTTCCGATTTCACAAAAATATGGTCACGTTGGGAAAACAATAACCTAAGAATCAATTATTTACCTTTAATGAAAGTTATAACTGAACAAAATTTAAAATATCATAAATTTGTATTGGATTTAGAAAATGTATATAAAGAAGAGCAGTTCATCAAAAATATTAAAATAATATATGATTTGATAGATGAAAAAATAGAAGATTTACTTTAAAAAATCTTCTATTTTTATTGGAAAAATTTTTCCTATATTATAAGCCATTAAAACTGGAACAGCATTACCTATTTGTCTATAACAGGCTGAGGTACTTCCTAAAAACTCAAAATTATTTGGAAAAGTTTGAATTCTTGCAACTTCCCTTACACTCATTCTTCTATTATATTCTGGATGTGGTATTATGAGTGGCCCACCAGTTCCACTACCTCTTCCCATTATTGTTGGTGAATGTTTGTCCCAATCAGTTGGTCTATTTCCTACTCTCTTAGATTTTTCACTACCCTTTGCTACTAATTTACATTTAGATGATGTATGATTTAATATTTCACAATCCGGATTATTTGTTTCTTCAGGTAAGCCATAAATAGTATCCCTTAATGTCTGATAAGCATATTCAGTATTATCTTTAAAATACTTTGATAAATCAAATTCTTTATTTTTTAATTTACATTCAAACATCTCTGTAATAATATCTATACTATTTTTCTTTTGCTTTAATTTAGAATTAATAGAATGTGTAGGTTTTACCAATAATCTTTTCTTAGGCTTCTTTTTATCATAAACTTCTTTAATAGGCATTTTTATTTGATCTTTATAATCATTGCGAACAGCAAAAATTATTACCCTCTCCCTATTTTGAGGAACGCCGTAATTTAGAGCATTCAGTAAATCATAATATACTGTATATCCCAATCCAGTGTTCTCTATATCATTGATTATCATGGATAATACTTTACCTTTTTCCATATTTTCCAAACCTTTTACATTTTCTAATAAAACAAACTTTGGATTTTTTAATTTTATCATTTTTAAGACTTGAAGATATAAATAATTTCTTTCATCATTCATATTTCTATTTACATTTGCAATTGAAAATCCTTGACAAGGAAATCCTCCTATTACGATATCCGCATCGGGAATATCTTTTTTCAAGAATTTTTCATCTTGATTTAAATATTCAACAATATCTCCTCTAACTACTTTATGTATATTAAATAAATTAAAATTCTTTTCATAAGTTTGAACTGCATACTCATCAAAGTCATTAGCCCATACTATTTCATGTCCAGCTAAAGAGAAACCTAAGTCTAATCCACCAGCACCAGAAAATAACGATATAACCTTCATATTTAGACCTCCCTTATACATAGAATCATTATATCATATTTTTACGATTTTATCGATTGAATAAAGATATTTTTAATACATTTTTAACCAAAACCACCTCAAGAGAACATAGCAGCTAAAAACACAGATAAAATAAGGCTTTCCTTCAATTTTTGATTTGTATCTAGTGTATCTAATTCGTATCTAATTTGTATCTAATGCAATACAGTTGTAAGTTGCAAATCCCCACAAACCCTTATAAATACTGGGCAAAACAAAAAATGCTAGGTCTCTCGACCTAGCTTCAGGGGGTTTTGGTTGAATACACTCTCACCTTAAATTCGTAAGAGTTATTCGCATAGCTCTGCTATGCTAAATAAATCATACTATGAAAATTATTTGTTGTCAATTGTTATTTTGTTATTTGTAAACTCACATTCTATTCAATTTCTCATATTATATCTTGTGTAGGGGGATTATTATGATTGATTGGTTTGTTACTTTACCTTTTGCTTCCGGAGTTTGACAGTTACACTTTTTAGAAAATGTGAATTAGCCTAGATAATAACTAGGTTTTCTTTTGTCAAGTT
>CALVVO010000048.1 GCA_944363885.1 uncultured Bacilli bacterium
GGTTGCAGCTCCTGCACCCATCATTTCACTGCTTCGAAGGGCTCGAGATGCTCGCAGACGATTCTTGGTATTGTCCGTTCTTCCTTCTGCATATTTCAGTGCAACGGTGCGATCCAATTCCTCGTCGCTCCAGATGGCACTTCCGGGTCCACGGTCTCCGCCAGTCTCCAAATCTTTTGCGTGTCGCATTTCATTTTGGGCACTGATATCCAGACTGATCCGGATGATCTTGGAACTTAAGTATATCATGGCAGATCCGATCCAGTCCATGTTGCGTTTGACAAAGACGGATGCATTCTTTAACTGATCCGTAAGCGCAGTTGGCTTTGCCACCATTCCTGTCTCTTTTGCGTACTGGGCGGCTTTGTCTTCCATCTCTCGCACCGTTTTTTCGATCTCTTCCAACTCTGTGAGATATTCTTCTGCAAAGTCGAAGAGGTTGGCATTATTTTTGTCTTGCTTTTCCAGCCACTCAATCAGCTTGGTGACTTTCACCGGTTTTTTCGTAGATGTGATTTCCAGAAGTTTCTTTTGAGTCTTATCCAAAATCGCATTGCTCTTTTTGGTATATGCGTTGGTCAAAGTAAGTCCTGCTCCAAGGCTTTTGTATTTTGCCATAAAAGCTTTGGTGAGGATGTGAAGGTCTCGTACGCTTTTCTTTAACACCTTTTCGTATTCCCAAACATCTACGAAGTCAACGGTGGCATTTTCGTCGTATTTTGCAAGCACTTTCTTGGCAAGAACGAGCTGTGCGGAAATGCTCCCATCGTAGACTTTCTTTTCCAGTTTCTTTCGTACCTTCTCAATCGCTTCCCGGATCATCTTTTTTAACCCATCCAAGAATTTTAAAAGGGCTTTGAAGATGCTCTTTTCTCCAGTCGTTTTGTTCTCCATCATATATGTACTAAGGGGAAAGGATCGAAGTTCCAAAAGATCCAGTTCACGTTCAAATATTTCCATACTGGAAGTCATAAGTTGTTTCCCACCTTTCTATTTCTAGTCATTAAGTCATTGTGCAGGGAATTTTATCCAAAAACAATCGTGTAAAATACCGACTCAGAAAGGTGGATAACCCATGATCAATACAATTCTTGATGATTATCGACATGACGAAGCTGCGTATTATGCAGACCTGGCTCATATCGTAGAAGCGGCAGCGGATGACGAAATCGATCACTGTATGGATCTGGCAACCTCTATGGAGTTTCAGGAGCACTTTTCTGAAATTGATGAGGATGCTGAAGACGTACAGGATTTCCTTGAGCATATGGATGAACTTCCAGATGAAGAAGACGATGAAATCCAGCGCATCCTGGAATCTACTTCACCGCTAACATACGATCAAATGATCGGTTTAGAGCCGATAGAAGAATAAACAAAAAAGGAAGGAATTTATCATGAAAGAAAAGTTATGTGTGGTACCGACCGACGGACGCATCGCAGAACTTGGCGGGATCATCGGACCGGTTTCCCGTCCGACCAAGATCTCTTATTCGGCGATTGTATCCATGTTAAATCGTGGGGTTCCGGTATACGAGGTGAACCCGAAAAACGTAAACGAACGCGTACGGCTGAATTTCCGCAATGTGAACTCTGTGAACTTTTTCCCAAAAGTAAAGAAAAGTCAGCCCACCACCGTCAATTCCTATAAACTCCCAGAAGGGAGACGAAACACTGTGGTGGAGCACACTGGTGAAGCCACAGAAGTAGCAAAGGAAAAAGCGGCAAAAAAAGAAGCCAAAAGCGTAAATATTGAAGTGGTTAAAAAATCCGACTTCTAAGACGCATTTTTTGGGGGATGGATTTTCCATCCCTCTTATTTTTTATGAGAAAGGTGGGATTCTCCCGTGTTTCAATTTGAAAAAGTAAGCCTGGAGCAATTCATCCAGGATTGCACTGGCTTTTGTACCAATGAATATGCGCTCGAACAGGCGTACAACCAGATCAAACTCCCAGAAGCGAAAACCACCGGTAGTGCAGGGTTTGATTTTTATGCACCGTTTCATATCGATATCTATAGCGACTCTAAAGTTCGAATTCCAACCGGAATTCGTTGGATCTGTAAGGATGAAGGGCTCGTACGATATGAAACTCGGGATGGAGTTTATCATGGAACTCATTTTGGATTTTATCTTCAGTTGGTTCCTCGTTCCTCGCTTGGATGCAAGTATCGTCTCCAATTAAGCAATACCGTAGGTATCATTGATGCGGATTATTGGAAAAGCGACAATGGTGGTCATATCCTTGTAGACATCTATCGTCCTCCCATGCTGGAAGTCGTAAAATCCTGGTATACGAATGACGAGAATGGCATCCTCAACATGGTTTCCTTCCCCAAACGCGGCCATGACGCCTTTGATAACGAAGTATTGACGATCGAGGCGGGAAGCGCATTTGTGCAGGGAATCATTCAACCCTATGTAAAACTCCCAGAATATACAAGAAAGGAAGTCCGCAATGGCGGATTTGGTTCGACCGGTGAATGAAGAAATGATTTATGATGCAGAAGAGACCATGTTCCACAACTCTCTTCGTTATGCGTGTGGTCGACTGGATCAGGTGACAACCCAGCTCTTTGAAGAACGAGAAAATGGATATTTGACCGAAGCCGGAAGCCATGCTTCTTTAGTGGAACAAATCGATCGATTCTTTCAATCGATCATTGCCGCATTCAAACGATTCAAAACACCATCCAGTGTGACGCCGACGTTGAGATCCTG